>JANDJK010000078.1 GCA_024330925.1 Nitrospira sp. | reverse complement strand
GGCTTGACGGACCGCCAGTTCTTCTTTGACCGTCTCCAGCTCTGTCACCAATGTGGTCACGTCGGTCGCGACCATGATGACGGTGCGGGGGGGAGCACTACCCAGGGGAACTAACGAGGCGGCCAGCCACCGTGCTGTGCCGTCCTTGCCGAGCCATTTCGTGAGATGCTGCGCCGGTTCGCCGCGGCGCACTGCCTCCCAGACAGCACGAGACTCCGGACGCTCCACTTCAGCCGGATCGCAGAAGAGGTGATGCGGCTTGCCCTGGAGATCGTCCAGGCGATAGCCCGTGAGCGCCAAGAATCGCTCGTTGGCCGTCACCACCGTGCCGTCAGGGGCCAGTTCGAGCACCGCCTGCGCGCGATCGGCCGCTTGACCATACGATTTCAGATTCCTGGTAGATAATCCCCACAATGTTCTTGCCATAGGTCTTCTCCTTTTTGCCCGTCCTTTACTTGTGCCGTGAGCCGACTGAAGCTGAAGAGACCGTAGGAGTCCGTTCAGGTTCGGCAGAGACCCCCATTCCATCCATTGCACTCGCCATTGCACTCGCCGGATGCTACCCGCTGACTTCTGTTGGTCTCACCCGTCCGCCAAGAGCCGGTCGAGATCCAACAACGCCACCAGCTTGCTACCCGATTTGGCGATCCCGCTTAAACAGCTCACATCCACTCTGGATCCAAAGGCCGGCGGCGGTTGAATGTCCTGGCGGTCGATCGTCAGCACATCGGACACCGAATCCACCACTAATCCCATAACCTTTTCGCGCACCACCACCACGATGATGACGGTGAAGGGCGTCACGTCGATCGTCGGCATCCCAAAGACCGTCCGCAGCTCCACGATCGGCACGATCGTCCCTCGAAGATTGATGACGCCTTTGATAGAGGCAGGAGTGTTGGGAATCCGAGTGACGGTGGTGTAGCCCTTGATCTCTTGCACGCGCAAAATATCCACCCCATACAGCTCGTCGCCCAGGGTGAAGGTCAGAAACTGACTCCCGTCTGTTGTCAGCCCTGTTTGTTGTGGTGAGGAATGGGTTACCTTGTCGAATGCCGTGACAGCCGCCATCGAAACCTCCTTGCTCGGTGTGCTTGATGTCTTTGCCGACGGTGGCAGCGGACTCTCCTACCTGCTTTGACTGGTCGTCATTGGCCAATTCAGCCTGTCCTGTGACCAGCCTCCCGCACCGATTGACATACGGGTGGCTGCCCCCTGCGTCTCTTGTTGTTTCGGATCATGTTCGTCCGAACTCAAGCGGGGCTCCGTTTCGCCTCGTCATCCCCTCACCCCCGCCCATACCTTGTCTTCTCGGAGAATTTTGTTCGGATGGAGACGACGCGCCCGCTCCAACAGCAGGGCCGGTGATTCAGGCCGGTCTGGATCCGGCACACAACAGTCCCCGATAGGACAGACCGAAGCACATTGGGGCTCCTCGAAATGCCCCACACACTCGGTGCACCGTTCATAGGCGATCACGTAAATGTCGTCCTTGATGCCCAATTGCCCCGCGACGCGATAGCCTTTCGCTTCGGCAACGCTGCGCTTGTCGAAGATGGCCTGATTGGGGCAGGCCGGCAGACAGGCGTCGCAGGAAATACAGTTGTTGTTGATCATGAGCGCCATAGGATCTCCGCAGAGGTTTCACGTTTCAGGTCTCACGGTACTGGTGTCGAGTTGAACACTCCAAGTTTCAGGTTTTGCAACAACTTGCAACGTGAAACCCGAAACATGCCCTTTCTCATCGATATTCCGTTGACATTCCCTCTCGTCCTCCCTACACTTCCCACTCGCCGTGCGGAGGACGACCGTGGATTCCGAATTCCTTGCCCAAGTTGAACGAATCGTGACGGCGGCTACCGAGGGCCTGCGCCAGGAAATCGCCGCCACGGCCGCTGACCTCCGCCAGGAGATTGCCGCCACGGCTGCTGACCTCCGTCAAGAGATCGCTACAACGGCTACCGCCCTCCGCCAGGAAATCGCCACCACGGCTACCGCCCTCCGCCAGGAGATCGCCGCCACGGCCGCTGACCTCCGCCAGGAGATCGCCGCCCTGCGTGAATCCCAAGAAGCCACGGCTACCGCCCTCCGCCAGGAAATCGCCACCACGGCCGAAGAAACCAATCGGCACACGGGAATTCTGATCGAAAGTCTCCGTGATGCCATCCAATCGGTGGCCGAGGGATTTCAGATGCATTTGGACCGTCGACACGCCGAAGACCGCGACTACATGGATCGGGAATTTCGAGAGATGCGCGCGTTTCTGAAGCTGTCCTACGCGCAACTTCATGAGCGAGTTGAGGACCTCGATCATCGGGTGAGCCGTATCGAACATCATCTAGGCCTTTCTGAGTAAGGCGTTGTTTCACTCCTGTAATTTGGTGTATCACCAACGGGTGCAGGTTTCACGTTTCAGGCTTCTTACTGCGACATAACCCAGGAAACAGGTAGCGCGAAACACACAGTCGGTGTTCGCATTATGCAGCCACCGGCGCTTCTTGGCGCACCATTTCCAACAGACCCCGGACGTCTAAAATGAATCCCACGGTCCCATCTCCTAAAATCGTGGCTCCTGCAATCCCCTGCACTTTGCGAAAGTTTTGTTCCATGCTCTTGATGACCACCTGCTGCTGACCAATGATCTCGTCCACCATGATTGCCACCTGCTCTCCTTCTGTTTCCACGACGAGAAGGATAGCTTTGAGAGGATCCCGATATTCCGGTTCCACATTGAACACTTCATATAGCCGAATCACCGGTAGGAAGGTGCCCCGCACATCGATAAGCTCCCCTTTACCGACGATGGTTTTGACCGCTTCAGGCTTTGGTCGGATTGATTCAAGGATCGACAGCATCGGAACGATGTAGGTTTCTCGCCCAACCCGAATCGTCATGCCCTCGATAATGGCCAGCGTCAACGGCAATTTGAGCGTAAACGTCGTGCCTTTGCCAAAGACTGTCTTAATCGAGACGGTGCCTCCCAGCGCCTCGATATTCCGCTTCACCACATCCATACCAACACCACGACCGGACAGGTCAGAAACTTGTTCGGCAGTGGAGAACCCTGGTTTCATAATCAGGGCATAGATTTGGTCATCCGACAACGAAGCACCATCCGGCACCAATCCTTGCTTGATCGCTTTGGCTAGGATTTTGTCGCGATTTAAACCGCGACCATCATCCTCGACCGTGATGCAGATATTGCCACTTTCATGAAAAGCATTCAGTCTGATCACACCTGTTTCGGGCTTGTTGTTGTCCAACCGTTCTTCCGGCAGTTCAAGCCCATGGTCGGCAGCATTCCGCACCAGATGAGTTAAGGGATCACCAATTGCTTCGATCACGGTTTTATCAAGCTCTGTTTCTTCGCCTGACAGAACCAACTGGATTTTCTTGCCTAACTTGGCTGCTAAATCGCGTACCAATCGCGGGAACCGACTGAACGCCATGCCGATGGGCACCATACGAATGCTCATCACCCGTTCTTGAATCTCTCTCGTGTTTCGTTCCAATTGGGCAATCCGCTCTTGCAGCACATGAAGCTGCTTCATATCGAAGCGACTTCCTAAATCGCTCAACATCGACTGGGTGATGACCAATTCCCCAACCAAGTTAATCAGTTTGTCGATCTTAGCGGTGTCAACACGAATGGAGGTTGGGTCAGTTTTCTTTACCTGAGTGGCCGCTTCCATCATCCGCTGTTTTTGCAGCGCTTCTTCAACCTGCTCAGGCGTAACGGCTTTTTGTTCGATAAGGATTTCGCCAACCCGCTTCTGCATGGCTAGTGCTCGATCCAACGTCTCTTTCGAAATGACACCGCTCTCGACTAAGATACTCCCCAGCGGCTTTGTTGCCGCTTCCTCATGCTCCAGGTGAGTCAGTGTCGGTGCTGGTCTTAAATCGTGCAGCGGCACCTCCGGCATGTGGTCCGGCAGAGGCACTTCCGTGATCGTCAACTTGCCGTCTTCTTCGACAAACTCAAACGTGGCTCGCACGTCTTGCTCCGAGGCAGGGGTGTCCACACATAGATTCCAGGAGAGATAACAGATCTCGGGGTTGATCGAATACAAATCCGGCAGTCGCGATGTATCCACCTTAAGAGCCGATACTATCCCGATCCGGTTCAGCTCGTTGAAAACTTGTAGGGGGTCAAGCCCCCGCTGAAATAGATTCTCCGGAGGAGTCCAATGAATGTCGAACCTGCGATGCGAGCTAGATACCGTCTTGGAAGAAGTTGAACGAAGTGACGCCGGTGGTGCTGGCTGACTCTCTTCAGAACAGGCAGCGGCAAGCGCCTCTGTTAGTTGTTGGACGGCTGATGCTTCTGTCTGTTCATTCGATTTAGCCGCATCAATCAACAGCTTGAGGCAGTCCGTCGCTTTCAGAAGCAGGTCGGAGATCGGCGGTGTCACGGCTTTCTTGCCGCTCCGCAACAAGTCCAGGAGCGTCTCCATCTTATGAGTGAATTGTGCGACGCAATCGAAACCGAACATACCACTTGCCCCTTTGATTGAATGGGCTGATCGGAAGATTTTGTTCAAAAGATCAAGATCACCAGGATTTTGCTCAAGTTGGAGCAATCCCTCTTCCATCATTGCGAGATGTTCGGCCGCCTCTTCGAAAAACGCATCCTTGAATTGATCGAACTCGTTGTTCATTGTTCTCCGCGTTTCTCCCTTTTGCGTGCGCAATTACCCTATCGGTAGGATTTTGGCGATGGTCTTGAGCAAGACATCGGGGTTGAAGGGCTTGACAATCCATCCGGTCGCGCCGGCTTCTTTCCCTTGCATCTTCTTCTCGATTGCCGATTCGGTGGTGAGCATCAAAATAGGGGTGTAGCGAAAATCTGGGGTCTTCCGCAGTTCTTTGATCAAGGTGATGCCATCCATCTCCGGCATGTTGAGATCCGTTACGACTAGATCCATTTTCTGACCCGCAGCCTTGTCCACAGCGTCTTTTCCGTTGACCGCCTCGATCACTGTGAAACCGGCGTTCGCGAGTGTAAAGGCAACCATATGGCGCATGGTGGGCGAATCATCAACGACCAGCGCAGTTTTCCCCATCCTTCTCCTCCCCCTTCCACATCCCTGGTTCGCTAGTGCCAGCTTTATCTTTCTACTGTGTGCTCCGGTTAAAACAGCGTCACCGATCCTGCCCCTTCTCCATCAGAGGGCATCCCATCCACAAACCGCTGATCCCAGCCACAAACGGCTGTGGCCTGACTCCACCGTGCCGTTAAGGCAACAACCTGTCTCTCTTTTTCCATCTCTTCCGGTAACGGAACAGCCGAGCTCCTCTTCGCCCTGATTTCCAACAACTTTTTCAGGTAGTCCCCTACTTCTTCTAACAGTCGGCCGACTCGTTCTAATCGTTGACGGGTGATGTCCTGAAACTGCAACGCCGTCACGATCTGAGACAGACTTGCAGCTCGATCAGCCTCGCCTCTCCCCTGCGAAGCTAACACACGAAGGTGCATTCCCAGATCCATCGCAGCACCTTCGGTCATTCGCATGACAATGCTCATTTCCTCTTTCACGAGAGAAATGACCTGGACAATGGCTAAAGCAACCGTTTCCCATGCTCGGAGCTGCTCATAAAGCTGTCGGTTCTCTGCGACGACTGCTGGCTCCTCGCCTTCGTTCCACACTTCGCTGTCCTCACCTGTCATCGATGCCGTATCGTCCTCCCCTATTCGCTCAGCGGCTCCGAGAAGCCTAGTTGGTTAAACGTTGCTTTGAGGGTCTCCGAGATTCCCGTGACAAACATCCGCCCTTCCTTTTTGGCCGCCCAGAGCAACTGAACCGCAGCCGTGTCGACACGCCTCACCTGGCTGAGGTCGAGTGACACGAGTCCCTCGTTTTGGAACAATTTGAGGAGCGACGTTTTGAACTCTTCGACCTCGAAGATAGTGAGATCCCCTGTGGGAACTAACAGTCTTGCATTGTCCACCATGTCCTCGTCTCCTCATCACTCATCATGCCAACCACTTCCTTGACAAGGCAGGTTCTTGATCCAGCGCCCATGCTGGTACCCTATCGGTTGCTCGATCAGGATTCTTAACAGGGTCCGTCCAGAGCCAGGGCAATGCCCATGAGTCATCAGCCTGTGGTATTGAGGAGGCTGGTCTAAAAACTTTGGCGTCTCGTCTGTTCAGTACCGGGGGAGGGACTCGAACTGTCCATCTGCTGAATTAGGTGATGACTCGAGGGCATTTTGTTGACTATCAGCGAACACTGATGAAGTAGTGAAGGGTGCCCGTTCCAGGATAACAATTTCCACTCGTCTGTTTTTTGCTCGTTGGTCCGGTGTTAAATTAGGCACCACTGGTCTGGTGTCAGCATAACCGACCGCTGCAAGATGGTCAGCCGGCACACCATAGAGCTCTGATAGTACACGAACCACCATCACGGCTCTGGTCGCGGACAGCTCCCAGTTTGATGGAAACTGAGCCGTTTTGATGGGCACATTGTCCGTATGACCTTCAACTCGAACATGCCGATTCAATTCGAGAAGCACGTTCGCCAGACCTTTGAGAAATGCCAGCGCTTCCGGACGTACTGTGGCTTCTCCACTGTGAAACAACACACTGTCCGGGATCGTGATGATGATGTCTCCATCGTCTTTTTGCAACATATGGATCAAGGCGAACTGAGACGATGTCTGGGACGACTTCACCAGCTCGCGCAGGCGCCAAATGGTAATTTCTTTCGATCCGGGAACAGACGGCGCTCGCAGGGCCGGTCGGTATTGGCCGATGCTGAAAAGCATCTGTGACACTTCGGGATTGGACAGTGGACGAAGGGCCGCTCGAATCGATTCACTGACTGTGCGGAACTTTCCCTCATTGATGGCCGACACCGAATACATCACCACGAAGAAGGCAAACAGCAGAGTAATAAAGTCAGCATACGACACCAACCACCGCTCATGGTTTTCGTGTTCTTCGTGTTTGTGCTTCGCCATTGAAGCTCCTCTCGCTGAACAGCAGAGGATTTGGTGGCCATTCGTCACGTTCTCTGGCGACTGAGAACTGAGAGCGTTCTTGCTGCTGGCCGGTCACTTCTTGGCCGGTTTCGACCGCTCAGCTGGTGAGAGGAACCCTTCAAGCTTTTCCTGTAATAGCCGGGGATTCTCTCCTTGAGCCAACCCCACCAGTCCCACAATAGCCAAATTCTTCGCGGTGGTTTCTTCTTTCAGTTTCAACTTGATCTTATTGGCAAGGGGCAAAAACAACAGATTCGCCGACCCCACACCGTACACGGTGGCGACAAAGGCCACAGCAATGCCTCCACCCAATTTTGATGGATCAGCCAAATTTTCCATGACATGAATCAGCCCCAGCACTGCCCCCAGAATCCCAATAGTGGGCGCATAGCCGCCGGCTGCTTCCCAGACCTTGGCTGCCTTCAGTCCCTCCTCCTCATAATGTTCGACTTCAACTTCCAAAATTTCATGGACAGCCTTAGGGTCTGTACCATCCACAATCAGTTGAACACCCTTTTTCATAAAAGGGTCCTTGATGTCCTTGAGTTTACTCTCAAGCGCCAACAAACCCTGCTTCCTCGATAAATTGGCTAGGTCGAGGATGAGTTTGACCGTCGCTTTGTTGTCAATGCGAGGACCGGTGATTGCCATCGACAAGGCACCAACGGCTTTGAGGAGAACAGGCAATGGCGTTTGGACAAAACAGGCCCCTATCGTCCCGCCGATCACAATGACGAAGGCAGTCAACTGGAGGATAGAGCTTAAGTGACCACCTTCCAGCGCCTGGCCTCCAACGATGGCTGCCAGTGCTAACACGATGCCGATGACCGTGGCGATATCCATTGATCTTATTCTCTACTCACGATGCCATCGGGTTAGGCAAACCACCCTTGTCATGGGGACAAGACGTCCGCTACCCAGTGGGTGTGGTCCCCCCTGCTTGATCGCTTTTGATCTCTCTTCGCCACGATACCTCACTGATGCCACCTCATTGGCTATTCAAAGCCAAATTTCGTCAAGATTTCGTCCGCTGCCTCTTGCTTCATGGCACTGTCCCTCGACTGTCCAAGCTCTTTGAACAGCTCGCCTACCCGTCCTTGCAGTCGCTCACCATTTCCAGAGGGTTGATCCCCTAACACCACAACAAGTTTGACAAGCTTTTCTCGCACATCTTCCAGAATCGCTACCAACTTCTTGATCCGTTGAGCCATCAGATCTTGAAAGGAGAGAGCTGTCATGACGTCGGTGAGTCGTCGTTCGTCTTGCTTCAAGATAGCCAAAACCTGCTCTAGCCGACCGGCAAGGTCGTCTTGGCCAAATGTCCGCAAGGCCCCAGCGATGGCGCGACATTCGCTCATCACCGTGGCATGATCCTCCTGCATGAGCTCCGTCAACCTCATCACTTCCATGACACCTTGTTCTGTCATCTTGGCAAGATCAGTCAGATGAGATGCCACCGTCGGTAGTTCCAAACTGCTTTCAACAACGGGACGACCGATCTCGGCAACGGTTTGCATGGCATGCTCCACAAACCGCGCCAGGGCACCAATTTCTCTGTAGATTGCCTGGGTCCGCTGCTCAGTATTCATTGGATGGGGTTGCATTGTCAGCCAGCCCTCCCTGGTCTATGCTTGCCCATGCGCGAAAGTTGTCCTCTCTCTTCCGCTAGATTTGAAGATCTTGTTGAGCTTGTCCTGCATCGTTTCCGCAGTAAATGGTTTGACGATGTAGTTGCTGACGCCAGCCTGAATCGCTTCGATGAGATTGCTCTGTTGAGCCTCTGCTGTCACCATGAGAACAGGAATCGACTTAAGTTTTTCATCTGCCCTGATCGCCCGCAACATATCGATACCAGTCATCACCGGCATGTTCCAATCAGACACAACCAGTCCATAGGACTCCTGCCTTAGCTTTTGCAACGCTTCGGCGCCGTTTTCCGCCTCATCCACCCGATTGAATCCAAGCTGCTTCAACACATTCTTGACAATTCTTCGCATCGTCGCCATGTCATCCACGACGAGCACTCTTATGGTCGGATCAACCGGCATAAGCTTCCTCCATCACTCCGCGTGAGCACCACCATCAGCCTTCTTGCCTCACGAACAACACACCCTCTCTTGGGCCATTTTCAGCACGTTCCTCATCACCAGTGAATGCCCTGCTTCAACCTGTGGGTAACAGACGATACAAGAAAAGAGTATCCTCCCGCCGTTTCCCAGCTAACTTTGCTGAGAGCGGGCGCGGACCCATTCGTGGACATCGCGTCGGAGAAAACGCCAGTGCTTGCCGATTTTTGAGGCTGGCAACTCGCCGAGCCTGGCAAGTTTGTACACTGTCGATTTAGGAACCCGAAGAAAACGTGCCACATCCGTCACCGTCAGAATCTCTGTATAGGATTCTGTCGTCCCTTCGGAGGGAGAATCCACCATCTGAGGTTCCATCATTCTTGCTGATTCTGCTTCCATCATGACAGTACCCCTATCGGCGGAGACGATGACAAACTGAAGCGCGGCGCCCGCCGCCGTTGACAGCGCTGCGCCCTCATCCAACCTAGCGAAGCTTCTTCACAATGACTCCGTACCATCCTAGGCCATCATACTCCTGATAGCCGATCGTCCTGGCGAAGGCTGTTACTTGATGGTCATCGTCAACGTAATATCCCCTCTGTTTCCCCTGATGCTTGAGGGAAAACGGCTGGAGCACGCCGCGATTATCAGAAGCTGCGATGACGCGCAATTCCCGGTCAAGCAACAACACCCTCGTCCGTTTCCATTCGGACTCCGAAAACG
>JANDJK010000077.1 GCA_024330925.1 Nitrospira sp. | reverse complement strand
GGGGGACAATGTGAGTATTACGGCGGAGTTGATCAGTCCGATTGCGATGGATCAGGGGCTGCGCTTTGCCATTCGCGAAGGGGGCAAAACCGTCGGCTCCGGCGTCGTCACCGAAATCCTGGCGTGACAGAGCTCCCTCCAACAGTGATGCGGTAGCCGAAGGAGAGGGACGATGCGCGAAATTATCGATCTGGCGTGTACGGTGTGCAAGCGGCGCAACTATTCAACCACCAAAAATAAAAAGAATGATCCCGATCGGTTAGAGCGGAATAAGTTCTGCAAATTTTGTCGGAGACACACGGCTCACAAAGAAGTCAAGTAAGTGAAAGGAGAAAGACAGGCCGAAGATGAGGGGATAGCCGCAGGCTTTACGCGGCAAAAGAAGCAAACAAGTTGTGATGTCAGCAAGGTCAGTGGGTGAGCCATCGGCGTTGAGGAAAGGGGCATGGTGTCAATGGCAGCACATCGGTCTCCAAAACCGAGAGTCTAGGTTCAAATCCTAGTGCCCCTGCCAACAGTGAATGGTTTGCTGGGTAGGTAAATGGTGAGTGAGACGAAGAAGGATTGCTCGCTTCAGGGAATGGTGGTGAGGGCGTGGGTTGTGGAGTGAAGGCCATGGAGTGAAGGTGCGGGTGATCCTGTATGTCTATGAGGAGCATGAAGAACGAGTTGCCGGCTTGTGAGGGGGTTGAAGTGTGCGAGGGGCGGTAGCTCAATGCTAGTTTGTCAATACTATTTTGATTGATGAACGCGGAGTTGTGTTTACATGTTTAAGCGAATAACCGAATCCATACGGCTCTTTCTGACCGATGTGCGGGCGGAGTTAAGGAAAGTCTCCTTTCCCACCCGAGCGGAAACGGTTGGATCTACCACCGTTGTGATTGTGTTTTGCATTCTGATGTCGTTGTATCTGTCAATCGTTGACTCGTTTCTTTCCTGGTTAATCGGCAAACTGATCTGACGGAACCATTTGATCTGATAGGAAGCAGGTCTCCCATAACCGCACCAGCTTTAATGAGGGGTGGCCAAGTGGAGGGGCTTGGGCGTAATTCGGGGTGAGCCATGGCAAAAGACTGGTACGTGATCCATACATATGCCGGCTTTGAGGGGCGCGTTAAAACCAGTTTAATGGAGCGAGCCAACCAAATGGGGCTAACGGAAAAGGTGGGACAGATTCTGGTGCCCACCGAAGATGTCGTGGAAATCAAGGACGGCAAGCGACGAACGTCCCGGCGCAAGTTTTTCCCTGGTTATGTCTTGATAGAGTTGGAATCGCCAGTTAATGAGCAGATGGTCCAGATGATTAAGGAAACGCCCAAGGTCACGGGATTCGTGGGAGGGGGGGCTGCTCCGACGCCCTTGACGGCGGAGGAAGTGGAGCTGTTGTTGAAACAGATCGATGCGGGACAAGCCGAACCACGCGAGCAGGTGAAGTTCATCAAGGGCGACAATGTTCGGATTATCGATGGTCCTTTTCTTGGGTTTAACGGCACTGTGGACGAGGTCGACCAGGAGCATAACCGGTTGAAACTGATGGTCAGTATTTTTGGTCGATCCACCCCAGTCGAGTTGGGATTTTTGCAGGTGGAACGGATTTAGGATAGGTGAACGGCGAAGGAAGCAAGGCGTAGTGGGGCGGCCTTCCCGTTTGGTGCGAATGGTCAAACGGTCAGCATTACGACGGAGTGCACGATGGCAAAAGAAGTAGCCGCACAGATCAAATTGCAAATCCCGGCGGGCAAAGCGAATCCTGCTCCCCCGGTTGGCCCTTCACTCGGTCAGCATGGTGTCAATATCATGGAGTTTTGCAAACAATTTAATGCCAAAACCCAAAAGGAGGGAGACAGTATCATTCCGGTAGTGATTACAGTGTACAAGGACCGGACGTTCTCGTTCGTCCTCAAAACTCCTCCGGCTTCAGATTTGTTGAAGAAGGCGGCTGGAATTATTAAGGGTTCTAGCGTGCCGCAAAAAGACAAGGTCGGCAAAATTACGAGAAAGCAGTTGTATGAAATCGCCCAGAAAAAAATGGCGGATCTGAATGCGGCCGATGTGGAGGGAGCAGCCAAGATTATCGAGGGCACCGCAAGGAGCATGGGCATTGTGATTCAAGGGTAGGGCCGATCAGCTACGAAAGTAAGCGAAGGAGTGGGAAGGAAGGAGTGGGCAGATGGGCAAAAAGATGAAAGCCGCATTGGAAAAAGTGGAGCCTCGGCTTTATGGGTTGCGCGAGGCCATTGAGACGGTCAAGCGCGCCGCCTTTGCAAAATTCGACGAATCGGTCGATATTGCCATCCGTTTAGGAGTGGATCCCAAGCGGTCCGATCAGATGGTACGAGGGACCACGTCGTTGCCCCATGGAACCGGCAAGCAGGTTCGTGTGCTGGTATTTGCCAAGGGGGAAAAGGAGCAGGAGGCCCGCGCGGCTGGTGCGGATTATGTGGGGGCCGAGGATTTGATGGAAAAGATTAAAGAAGGCTGGCTTGAGTTTGATTGTGCGATTGCCACACCCGATCTCATGGCATCGGTGGGGAAGCTCGGCAAACACTTAGGACCGCGTGGGTTGATGCCCAATCCCAAGGCCGGTACTGTCACCTTTGAGGTCGGAAAGGCAGTGTCGGAAATCCGGAAGGGGCGTGTGGAATACAAGGTTGAAAAAGCCGGTATCGTTCATGTGCCGATTGGGAAGGTTTCCTTCCCACCAGAGCATCTCTATGACAATGCCGCAGCGATATTGGAGGCGGTCATCAAGGCCAAGCCTGCGTCCTGCAAAGGGCGATACCTTAAGAGTGTGACACTTTCGAGCACCATGGGCCCAGGGGTCAAAGTGGATGCAGCGGCGGTCGCCAAACAATGGAGCTAATCCTAGAGTCAGAGAGGAAGGGCAGGGGGGATATGAAACGAGAAGAAAAGGCGGAGGCAGTGGCGGCGCTGGCTGAGAAGTTCAGCCGCGCACAGTTGGCCATTTTGACGCAATGTGCTGGCTTGCCGGTGAATCATATGACCGAACTGCGCAAACAGCTCCGTAACGCCAAGGCTGAGTATCGGGTGGTCAAGAACACATTGGCGGCTCGGGCGGTGGAAGGCACTGCCCTTGTCGGGCTTAAGGATTGGTTTAAAGGGCCCGTGGGAGTAGTGATTGGGTACGATGATCCAGTGCTACCCACCAAGGTGCTGCGAGAGTTCATTGGGGCTGAAAAGCGTGAGGAGAAGATCCGGATCACCGTTGGCGTGCTGCAAGGAAAAATGGTGCAGCCGTCCGATCTGGAAGCGGTTGCCAGCCTGCCCAAGCGAGAAGTGCTGCTTGCTATGTTGTGTTCCGCTATGCAGGGGCCGCTTCGGGGACTGGTCTTCGCCTTGCAGGCGGTGCTGACCAAAGTGGTGCGAGTCATTGTGGCCATTCAGGAGAAAAAGAAAGAGGAGGGAAGTATGGCTGAAACGACGTCAAAATTGTCTCAAGAAGAGTTAATCAAGGCGATCGAAAGCATGAGTGTACTCGAGTTGGCCGAGCTGGTGAAGGGATTGGAAGCACGATTCGGGGTGACGGCCGCTGCGCCGGTCGCCGTTGCTGCTGCGCCGGCTGCCGCAGGTGCTGCAGCCGCACCGGTTGAAGAGAAAACGGCTTTTGATGTGATTTTGGCTGCCGCGCCGGCCGACAAGAAAATTCAGATCATCAAGGTCGTGCGAGAATTGACCAGCCTCGGCCTGAAGGAGGCGAAGGATTTGGTGGAAGGGGCTCCTAAGCCGGTCAAGACAGGTGTAGCCAAAGATGAGGCCGAAACGATGAAGAAAAAGCTCGAGGAAAGCGGAGCAAAAGTCGAAATCAAGTAGCACCATTATTCGTCGCGGAGGCTGTAGGTCTGAGCTATCGTCGGGTGCCTCGACCATCGTCGGGGCCCCGATGAGATGGTGATGTTTCCCGACCAGCAGGAGGAAAAAAGAATGTCCGAGACGACCGTGCAGGAATTCGTCGAGCGAAAGGATTTTTCGCGTATCCGAACCAGCATTGATATTCCGGATTTGATCGAAATTCAGAAGCGCTCGTACGATGAGTTTCTGCAGTTTGAGGAAGAACCCGAACGCAGGAAAGATCAGGGGCTACAGGCGGCATTGGCGAGCGTGTTCCCCATACCCGATTATAACAATACGGCGGTGCTGGAGTTTTCCAGTTATACATTGGGAACACCTAAGTACGATGAACGGGAATGTCTGGAACAGGGAATGACCTTTGCCGCGCCTTTGAAGCTTCGTGTACGACTGGTCGTGTTTGACAAAGACGATAAAGGTCCGCGCAAAAAAGTTCTTGATGTCCGGGAGCAGGAAGTCTATATCGGCGAGCTACCGCTGATGACCGAACGGGGGACTTTTATCATCAATGGAACCGAACGAGTGATTGTTAGCCAGCTTCATCGGTCCCCAGGGGCGTCGTTTACCCATGACAAGGGGCGCACCCACGCCAGTGGCAAGGTCCTTTATTCGGCTCGCATCATTCCCTATCGAGGCTCATGGCTGGATTTTGAGTTTGACGCTCGCGACATTCTTTACGTGCGGATTGATCGGCGCCGTAAAATGCCCGCCACGATTCTTCTCAAGGCTTTTGGATTTTCCGGTGACGATCTCCTCAAAATGTATTATCCGGTTGAAGAGATTCGGGTCAGCAAGGGGAAGTTGTTTCGTAAGTTAGATCCGGAGATTCATCAGGGGCTCCGGTGTTCGACGGAGGTGACGGATAAGACGGGGAAAGAACTGTTGGTTCGGGAAGGAACCCGATTAACCAAGGGATTGATTGCCAAGCTCAAGGCTGCCGGTGTGAAGGAGATCCCCATCTCGCCCACTGAGCTGGTGGGGCGTGCAGTGCTGACAGAATTGGTTGATTCAAAGAATAGGAAGTTGGCCGAGAAAAATCAGCGCTTGACCGCAGAGATGCTCGAAGCCATCGCCGAGAGTGACATTGAGGAGTTCAAGGTCATTTATCTTGATACAACGTCTGCCACCCCCGTCATTCTCGACACATTGGAGACAGAGAAAATCGGCTCCAAAGAAGAAGCGATGGTTGAAATTTACCGTCGGCTTCGACCGGGAGAAACTCCATCCCTGGAAACGGCACGGGCGCTTTTTGAAAATCTGTTTTTAAACCCCAAACGCTACGATCTGTCGCCTGTCGGGCGTCTCAAGCTCAATAAGAAGCTGGGATTGGATTTGCCCCTCGAACAGCGAACGCTGACGGCCCAAGACGTGGTGGAGGTCATCCGATACCTAGTGGGGCTCAAAATGGGTAAGGGGGAGGTGGATGATATTGATCATCTGGGGAACCGGCGTGTTCGATCTGTGGGTGAGTTGCTTGAGAATCAATTTCGTGTCGGATTGGCTCGGATGGAGCGGAGCATCAGGGAGCGCATGAATCTTCTGGATATGGAGACGGTCCTTCCGCACGACCTGATCAATGCCAAGCCCGTAGTGGCAGCGGTCAAGGAATTTTTCAGCAGCAGCCAACTTTCTCAGTTCATGGATCAAACCAATCCTTTAGCCGAAATTACGCACAAGCGACGGCTTTCAGCACTAGGGCCGGGCGGCTTGACAAGGGAACGGGCGGGGTTCGAAGTGCGGGACGTTCATCCATCGCACTATAGCCGAATCTGTCCCATTGAAACGCCGGAAGGACCCAACATCGGGTTGATTACTTCGCTGGCAACCTATGCCCGAATTAATCAATTTGGTTTCATCGAAGCGCCGTATCGCAAGGTGGTCAAAGGGCGGGTGACGGACGAGATTGAATACCTTTCCGCCATCGAAGGTGACAAATACGTGATTGCCCAGGCCAACTCAAAAGTCGATGCCACAGGTCGCTTGGTGTCGGAGACCGTTTCCTGCCGGTATGGCGGCGATTTTATCCTGGCGACACCGGACAAGATCGAGTACATGGACGTGTCCCCCAAGCAGGTGGTCAGTGTAGCCACAGCGCTCATTCCTTTTCTTGAACACGATGATGCCAATCGAGCGCTCATGGGCTCCAACATGCAGCGCCAAGCTGTTCCATTAATCAAATCGGAAGCTCCATTGGTGGGCACGGGGATGGAAGCCGTTGTGGCGCGTGATTCTGGCTACGTAATTCAGGCCAAGCGGGCCGGAGTAGTTGAGAGTGTCGATGCCAGAAGAATTGTTGTGCGGGCCGACTCGAAAGAGGGGAAGAAAGGCAAAGATTCCGGTCTCGATGTCTATGATTTGATCAAATTTCAGCGGTCGAATCAAAACACATGCATTAACCAGACTCCGGTGGTTCGCGTCGGACAGCCAGTTAAGAAGGGACAGGTCTTAGCTGATGGTCCGTCGATTGAGCATGGGGAGTTGGCATTGGGCAAGAACGTGCTCGTCGCGTTCATGCCGTGGTGTGGCTACAACTTTGAAGACGCCATTCTCATCAGTGAGAAATTGGTCCGGGAGGATACCTTTACTTCGATTCATATCGAGGAGTTTGAGGTGGAAGCCCGCGATACCAAGTTGGGGAAGGAAGAGATTACCCGCGATATCCCCAACGTTGGTGAAGAGGCGCTCCGCAACTTAGACGAAAGCGGCATTATTCGCATCGGTGCCGAGGTGAAGCCGGGCGATATTCTAGTTGGCAAGGTGACGCCGAAGGGAGAAACGCAGCTCACGCCCGAAGAAAAACTGTTGCGCGCTATCTTTGGTGAGAAAGCTGGTGATGTAAAAGACACCTCCTTGACTGTCCCCCCGGGCGTCGAGGGGATCGTGGTGGATGTGAAAATCTTTTCGCGGCGCGGTCTCGACAAAGACGAACGTTCAAAGAGCATTGAGACCGACGATCAGATGAAGCTGCAGCGGGATCACCATGAAGAATTGCGCATTATTGAAGAAGAGAAGACGAAAAAGATTCGAAAGCTTCTGCTCGGAAAGGTAGTGGGGCGTGACTTGATGGACCCGGAAACGGGCGACGTGATTCTCAAGAAGAAAGGCAAGCTGACCGCCGAGATTCTCAAGCGGCTGCCGGATGACATGGTGCGTCATATCATCCTCAGCGACCCCGACGAACAAAAACAACTGGAGGATATCGAGCGGCGGGCCAAGGAACAGATGGAGATCCTCCAAACGCTCTACGATGAAAAGGTTGGCCGGTTAAAACGTGGTGATGAATTGCCGCCCGGTGTCATCAAGCTGGTCAAGGTCTACATCGCCATGAAGCGTAAGATTCAGGTGGGCGACAAGATGGCGGGGCGCCACGGCAACAAAGGTGTGGTCTCACGCGTCTTGCCAGAGGAGGATATGCCCTACCTACCTGATGGGACGCCCGTGGAAATCGTGTTAAACCCGCTCGGCGTGCCGTCGCGTATGAATGTGGGGCAGATTTTGGAGACCCATTTAGGCTGGGCGGCCAAGGTGCTGGGTATCAAAGTGGCTAGCCCAGTTTTCGACGGGGCATCGGAAAAAGAGATCAAGGAACTACTGAAAAAAGCCAAGTTACCGACTAGCGGGCAGACTCAGCTGATTGATGGAAGGACGGGCGAACCGTTCATGAGCCCCGTCACAGTCGGCTATATGTATGTACTGAAACTCCATCATTTAGTGGATGACAAGATCCATGCTCGGTCCATCGGTCCCTACTCATTGGTGACCCAGCAGCCGCTGGGAGGAAAAGCGCAGTTTGGCGGGCAGCGGCTTGGCGAGATGGAGGTCTGGGCACTCCAAGCCTATGGGGCCGCCTCGACGCTTCAGGAGTTCTTGACTGTCAAGTCCGATGATGTGCCAGGCCGTTCCCGCATGTATGAAGCCATTGTGAAGGGTGAGCCGTTTTTGGAGCCGGGACTTCCTGAGTCCTTCAACGTCTTGGTCAAAGAACTTCAAAGTTTGGGGCTCGACGTCGAACTGATCAAAACGCAAGACTAACCCTGCTGTGCCGGTTGTGGTCCGGCATTGAAGGAGGTAGCAACCTTGGAAGGCGTATACACATTGTTCGAAAAACAACGGGACTCCGTATCGTTTGACGCCATGCGTATCCGTATCGCGTCGCCGGAGAAAATTCGGTCGTGGTCCTACGGCGAAGTTAAAAAGCCTGAGACAATCAACTATCGATCGTTCAAACCAGAAAAGGATGGACTGTTTTGTGCCAAGATCTTCGGCCCCATCAAAGATTGGGAATGTAATTGCGGCAAGTACAAGCGCATGAAGCATCGGGGGATTGTGTGCGACAAGTGTGGGGTCGAGGTGATTCAATCAAAAGTCCGTCGCGAACGGATGGGACATATTGAATTGGCAGCTCCGGTGGCGCATATCTGGTTTCTGAAAGGAGTGCCCAGTCGCATCGGTACCTTGTTGGACATGAGTTTGAAGCAGCTAGAGAAAATCCTCTACTTCGAAAACTATGTGTGTCTGGATCCCGGTCCGACGGGTCTCGCAGAAAAGGAGTTGATTACCGAGGAGAAGCTGCGTGCGTTGACGGCGGAGTTCGGTGCCGGTTCCTTTAAAGTGGGAATTGGTGCTGAGGCCATTCGTGAACTACTCCGACGGGTTGATATCAATGCCTTGTGGGACGAATTGCAGGTTAAGGCTAGGGAATCAACATCGTCGGCTATGAAGAAGAAATATGCCAAGCGACTCAAGGTCGTAGAAGCGTTTCGGAAGTCAGGTAACAAGCCGGAGTGGATGATCATGGACGTCATTCCAGTCTTGCCACCGGAATTGCGTCCGCTGGTTCCGTTGGACGGGGGTCGGTTTGCGACCTCTGATCTTAACGATCTGTACCGGCGTGTCATTAATCGTAATAATCGCTTGAAACGATTAATGGAACTCAAGGCCCCTGGCGTTATCATTCGCAATGAGATGCGAATGTTGCAAGAGGCGGTTGATGCCCTATTTGATAATGGACGGCGTGGGCGTGCCATTCGAGGACCAAACAAGCGTCCCCTTAAGTCGTTGAGCGACATGCTGAAAGGCAAGCAGGGGCGGTTCCGCCAGAATCTTCTGGGGAAGCGAGTCGATTATTCGGGTCGTACTGTTATTGTCGTTGGGCCAGAGCTGCGCCTCAACCAGTGTGGATTGCCCAAGAAAATGGCCCTCGAGTTGTTCAAACCGTTTATCTTCCACAAGCTGGAGGCACGGGGGGCAGCAACAACGATCAAGAGCGCCAAACGATTGGTTGAGAAAGAGCGGCCGGAGGTCTGGGATGTCCTGGACGAGGTCATCAGAGAACATCCCGTGTTGCTTAATCGAGCCCCGACATTACATAGGCTGGGCATTCAGGCGTTTGATCCTGTCTTGGTGGAGGGAAAGGCTATTCGGTTGCATCCCCTGGTCTGCTCTGCCTTCAATGCCGATTTCGACGGCGATCAAATGGCCGTACATGTTCCCCTGTCCGTTGAAGCGCAAGTCGAAGCTCGCGTCCTGATGATGTCCATCAACAATATTCTTTCCCCGGCTAACGGCAAGCCCATTGCCGTGCCGTCACAGGACATGGTGCTTGGATGCTATTGGCTCACGAAAGAGCGGGTGGGGGCAAAAGGCGAGGGGAAGGTTTTCGGCTCTACCGAGGAGGTGCGGATCGCCTACGACGCCCGTGAAGTGGAAGAGCACGCTCGTATTAAGGTGCGAGTAGGGAACGAGTTGGTTCAAACCACGGTGGGCAGGGTGCTGTTGTCCGAAATTCTTCCTCCAGGCCTGCCGTTTGCGTTGGCCAACAAACTGATGACCAAAAAGGAAATGACCAAGCTGATCGACGCTGTCTATCGGCAGACTGGTCATCGGAACACCGTCGAGTTTTTAGACAAGATCAA
>JANDJK010000076.1 GCA_024330925.1 Nitrospira sp. | reverse complement strand
CCCCAAAGGGAATGGATGTGCACAGGAGGCCGACCGTGAAAACATTGGCGACCTTGGAACCGTTGACAACGAAATTACTTGAAATCCAGCGTATCAACAGTGCTGCGTCCGTGCTCTCGTGGGATCAAGAAACCTACATGCCGGCCGGCGGAGGACAGGCGCGGGCTGAGCAGATCGCGGTGCTTCAGGGCTTGGCCCACCACAAGCTGGTGTCTCCGGACATCGAACGGCTGTTGTCACAATGGATCGATCTCTCGACAGGCCAGGCTCTCGACCAGCCAGGCGAGTCGTGGGATGAACCGTCCCGCTCTCTGTTGCGAGAAGTCTGGCGAGACTTTAGCCGAGCCAAGAAATTGCCTCATGACTTTGTCGTGACCTTAGCCCGCGAATGTTCGCTGGCCCAACAGGTCTGGGCCCAGGCGAGGGCACAAAACAAATTCTCGATGTTTCTTCCGAATCTTCGGACCATCCTCTCGCTGAAACGGGAAGAGGCGGGGTATCTGGGCTACAAAGATTCCCCCTATGACGCCCTCCTGGAGCTCTACGAACCGGGCTCGACCGTTGCCACGCTTGAGCCGCTGTTTACCACAGTGAAGGAACGGTTGGTTCCTCTGTTGAAACGGATCGTGCACAGCCCGGTTCGCATCGACGATAGTTTCCTGCGGCACTCCTACGACCAGACGCGACAGCTTGAGTTCGGCAAATTGGTTCTCACGGCCATGGGCTTTGATTTCGAGCGGGGACGACTCGATCTGTCGGCCCACCCCTTTACCACCTCGTTTCACCCCACCGATGTCCGGCTCACAACCCGTGTCCATGAACGGGACCTCCCCTCTTGTTTGTTTAGCTGTATCCATGAAGGAGGCCATGGGCTCTATGACCAGGGGTTGGACCCGCGCTATTACGGTACGCCGCTGGGCGATTCGGTCTCGCTCGGCATTCATGAAAGTCAATCACGCCTCTGGGAAAATTGCGTCGGCCGGTCGCGACCGTTTTGGCGGTTCTTTTATCCGATTTTGCAACAGACATTCCCCGACCAACTCAAAGATGTGGAACCCGATCGTTTTTACGCCGCGATCAATCGCGTGCGCCCATCCTTCATCCGAGTCGAAGCGGATGAATTGACCTACAACCTCCACATCATGGTGCGCTTCGAGATCGAGCGCGATCTTCTTAAAGGCAAGACGCACCCCGAAGATCTGCCGAGCATTTGGAATCAGAAGATGCAGGAGTATCTCGGCATCGTCCCCTTGACCGACGCGGAGGGAGTTTTGCAGGACATTCATTGGTCATTGGGTTCCTTTGGCTATTTCCCGACCTATACGTTGGGCAACCTTTACGCCGTCCAATTTTACGAGCAGGCCAAGCTCGAAATTCCGCATCTGGAGGATAACCTCGCACAGGGGCAGTTACTCCCGCTCCGCCGCTGGCTGGAACAAAAAATTCACCGCTGGGGCCGGATGTTCACGCCAGACCACCTGGCGCGCCGCGTCACCGGCTCTTCCCTCAGCCCGGAACCGTTTTTATCGTATGTAGAAAAGAAGTACGGTGAGCTCTACCAACTCTGAATGACGGCGGACGTCTTGCCATCGTACCCCATCGCGGCATTGAGCCTGGCCGCCAGGGGGGACGGAAGGGTGAACTCTGCTTGGACCTCAATCCGCTCAGGTACCAGCAGCGTGGTATGAAACACAATGTCGCGAATCGGAATCTTAAATTCCGGCCGCTGCGGAGTACTCAATTCTACAGCCTCGACCGACGCGGTGATCGCGCCGGTCTCCTGCGGCCCGTAGGTCGCGACAACGGCGTCAATGATCGCCTTGATCCGCTCATTGACCTCCACACCATTGATCGCCTGCTGTAAGAGCGGGATCACCTCTTCTTTGGCTTGATCGGACAGGGTGAAATTCTCTACCCGTCCCTTCCGTCTGAGCGAAAGCAGATCGTTGTCCAAATCTTTGCTGAACGCGCCGTAGGCGAACCGGAAAAATTCAAAGTGGAACCCCTTCAATCCCTTCCCAAAGATTTGCAGCTCGCAGAGGAAACACAACTGCTGCACCTTCACATCATTCAGCAGGCCAAATGGCTCAGCCAACGCGAGCACGTACAAGAGCAACGCACGATCAATGGCGATTTGGGTTGGTGTCCGCACGGAAGATGCTCCTTCTCTCCGTTGGAATGAAGCCCACTATAACGATGACAGCGAGAGATCGTCAAACTGAGCTTGACCGCCTCTTGGAATCCCTGCTCCGCAATGCCATCTCGTTCAACGCTCCTGCCAACACTCCCGACACCCTGTTTGCCAAGGATCTTGACCCTGTATCCTTTTTTGGTCTTTAATGGTTCCTAACAGAGGCCGGCATATGTTGAAACACCAAAAAGAGATGGCGCTGCTAAAAGAGCATTTAGGCAAGCGTCAGCTCAAATATACCCGCCAGCGAGAGCTGATCCTGGATGCATTCCTGAAACATGAACACATCACGGCGGAAGAACTGTATCACCAGCTTTCGCGTAAAGATCCCCACCTCGGGTTGGCAACCATCTATCGGACCCTCAATCTCTTTTGCGAAGCTGGGCTAGCCCAAGCTCGCCACTTTGGCTCACAGACTCAGTACGACAACGTCTCCCACAAGGGCCACCACGATCATTTGATCTGCACGGAATGCGGGAAGATCGTGGAGTTTGAAAACTGCGATATCGAACGACTTCAGGAAGAAGTGGCGGCCCGAAACGGCTTCGTCATTAAAACTCACCGCCTCGAACTCTACGGCCTTTGCTCCCGCTGCCAGCATTGACCCCTTCTCGCTCAATCTGTTACGCTAAGCAGCTAATTGAAATAGGTTATCAATTTCAATAGTATCGAAAAGAGGTTCGCCCCATGTGGTATTGCTCCAAATGTTCGGCCGCGGGCCGACAACCGCATCGTCGCGTCTGGGTTGTCTGGTTTTTCCTGGCTCTGGGATGCCTGACAGGGGTGGTTCTTCCTTCCTCTGCAGCGGCGGCGGAAAAACTGACCGTCTATTCGGGGCGAGCCGAGCGGCTGATCAAACCCGTGTTGGACGCTTTCACGGCGAAGACCGGCATTCCCATCGACCTGCTTTCCTCTGGAACCACCGAACTGCTCAATCGTCTCAAAGCCGAAGGAGACCGCAGTCCGGCGGACCTCTTGATCACCAATGATGCCGGCAGCCTTGAACTGGCCCGCACGGCCGGTCTCCTGCGCCCAATCGACGTCGAGGACGTCAACCGCGTCATTCCAGCCCCATTCCGGGCGCCCGACAACAGTTGGATTGGATTGTCAGGACGATTCTGGATCATCGTGTGCAACACAACGATGGTGCAGCCCGGCCAGGTCACGTCATTGTTTGATCTCGCCGATCCTCACTGGAAGGGAAAAATTGCAATCCCCAGTGCCAGCAGTGAGTATTTGCAGGCTGGTATTTCGGTATTGCGAGCAGGTGTCGGAGATGAACGAACCAAGCAATTCCTCATCGGGCTTCGAGATAATGCCGGTACCCAGGTCTATCAAAAAAGCTCCCAAATCGTGGAAGCGGTCGCCAAAGGACAGGTTGCCATGGGCATTGTCAATCACTATTACGTCTATCGACACCTGGCCGCCCAGCCTTCAGCTCCACTTGCGATTGTGATGCCGGATCAGCAAGAGGGGGGGGTGGGGGCTATTATGAATGTGGCAGGAGTCGCCGTGCTGAAACATACCCCCCACTTTGAGCAAGCCATACAGTTGATCAAATTCCTGGTAGGGGAAACGGGACAAAAGATGTTTGCGGACCTCGACAAAGAATACCCACTGAACCCCACTGTGAAGGCTGACTCCGCCCTCATCGATCGCCAGAGTTTTCGCCCCGCCGCCATTCCTTTGACCAAGCTTGCCGAATTGCGCGAACCAACGCTGCAGCTTATCGAGCAAGTTGGTCTCCGGTAACATGCAAATCGTTCAATGACCGTCGTACGAAATCATTGTGCGTCTCCTTTCCAGATCATTGCACTGGCTACTGCATTGTTCCTGTTGGCCCCTTTGGCCTATGTGACAGCGTCCGCGCTTTCTGCTGAGACCGCCGTGTGGCACCGTCTGTGGACGACACGCATTCCCGAACTGTTGACCAACACCATTTTGTTGGCCAGTTCGGTAGCAGTATTGACTCTCTTCTTGGGGGTCTCAACCGCCTGGATCGTCACACGATTCGACTTCTTGGGACGACAGATGTGGGAGGTCGCCCTTGTCCTCCCTCTGGCCATGCCTACCTATGTTTTGGCCTACGTGTACAATTACCTCCTGGGTTTTGGTGGACCCATTGAACAGTTGTGGCAAGCCATAGCCGGATCAGATTCGCATCTCGTCTCACCCCAAAGTTTTTGGGGAGCAACCCTTGTCATGACGCTCGACACCTTTCCCTTCGTCTACCTGCTTACTCGCAGTGCTCTTCTCAACATCAATGTGTCGTTTGAGGAAGTCGCCCGATCCTGCGGAGTATCAAATCGACAAGCTTTGTTTCGTGTCACGATCCCGCTGTTACGCCCATCGATCGCTGCCGGGATTGCTCTTGTTCTTCTCTACGTGGTTTCCGATTTCGGCGCCGTCTCGCTCTTGCGCTATCAGACACTGACCTACGCGGTGTTTCAGCAGATGACCGGTCGAGCAGACAACACCGCCGCGAGCATCCTCAGCCTATTATTAGTCATCCTCGCGCTGGCTTTCTTACTCACTGAACGGTGGTTCCGCCACCGAAGCCGGTTTTATCAAACGGCGGGACGCTATCGCACGCCCAACCGGATACCTTGCGCTTGGCCCAGGACTCTCGTCCTGACGACCTATCTTGCCGTCATCGTTGGAGCCTCTTTTGCCGTTCCAGCCTCTCTCCTCATTCAGTGGAGCCTATCACCCGAAGCCTTGGCGACCCTGGACAACCGCTTTTGGGGCTTTATCTGGAACAGCGCGTTTTTATCGGGGCTCGCCGCGACGGCCGGAGTCGTGATAGGGCTTCCGCTAGCCTATCTGGCGAGCCGACAGCCGAACTGGCTTTCGCTTGGCTGCCTTCAGGCCGCCTATGCGGGGTATGTGCTACCAGGTCCAGTGGCAGCACTGGCCGTCCTCGTGCTATTTCTTCACACCATGCCATTTCTTTACGGAACCATCGTCGTCCTTGTGGTAGCCTACGTGCTACACTTTCTGCCGGTGGGCCTTCAATCGCTGGAACCCTCACTTCAGCAAATCACACCCAACCTTGAAGAGGCGGCACGCACACTGGGGCTCAGCGTTCGGGAAACCTGGCGCCGTGTGACACTTCCATTGATACGAAACGGCTTCATCGCCGCCTGGGTGTTGATGTTTTTGCAAGCGATCAAGGAACTGCCGGCCACGCTGCTATTGCGGCCAGTCGGGTTCGACACCCTCGCCGTTCGTGTGTGGCTCGAAGCGAGCGAAGAGTACTTTCGACTGGCGGCTCCACCTGCGCTCTTGATTGTCGTGGTCGGGTTGCCTGCTCTTACATTGCTTCTCTCACGCAATTGGCGAGTCGGATAAAGCGGCAACGCAACGGATTGACAATGGGCACTCTCTTCCCTTCCTCCTCCCTCACCCCCACTGGTCAAGGAGAGGATCAACCTGATCGGCCACCAGCTCCACCCCTTTTGGAATTACGATCCGTTTCCTGCGCCTACCACTCAGCTCATCCTACCGTTCAAGACATTTCCTTTTCTGTCCACGAAGGCGAAGTGTTGTGCCTGCTGGGGCCATCTGGATCCGGCAAGACCACGATTCTGCGCGCGATCGCGGGATTTGAGCCGGTCCGATCCGGAGAAATTTTTCTCTCCGGGCGGCTCGTCTCATCCACTGCCCATATGGTGCCGGCGGAAGAACGCCGTGTAGGCATGGTCTTTCAGGAGTACGCGCTCTTTCCCCACCTGCGTGTCGCGGACAATATCGCTTTTGGTCTGAGAAACCTCACACGGCACGAGCGCGCAGAGCGGGTTCACGAGATGCTACGGCTCATCGGGCTGGAAGCCTTCGGCCATCGTTACCCTCACGAGCTGTCCGGCGGACAACAGCAACGCGTCGCGCTGGCGCGGGCACTTGCCAGACACCCCCTCATCCTGTTGTTAGATGAACCGTTCAGTAACCTTGACCCTGACATGACCGATCGCATGCGACAAGACTTAAGTAACCTCCTGCGCCAAATGCATACGACCACCATTTTGGTCACGCACGATCACGACGAAGCGTTTGCCATGGCCGATCGCATTGCCGTCTTAAACGAGGGACGGCTGGAACAAATCGACTCACCAGAGCAGATCTACCACATGCCAGCGACTCCGTTCGTCGCCGACTTTGTCGGACAAGCCGATTTCATTGCTGGTGTGGTTCAAGGGGGGAAAGTCCTCACAGAACTCGGCCAGTTCCCCAATACCATAGGCGCTGCCGAAGGATCCTCACTGGTCGTGATGATTCGACCCGATGACGTTGACCTGATCCCCCATCCAACAGCTGAAGCACGGATCATCAATCGACTGTTTCGCGGATCGGAAAACCTCTACACGGTTCAGCTCGGCTCGGGCCAGATCGTGCACAGCAGCCAGCACTCCACCACCATCTACCGGCCCGGCACAGCTGTTGAAGTTCGGGTGTCGGCAAGCCACACGGTTTTGTTCGCCGCTGTCGCCCGTCCCCTCTCGACTAAAGCCAATCGGAACGTCTCACCCTCCCCATGATGACCAGAAATTTCCCCTTGACAGCGAACGGATCTCAATGGTATTGAGAAGCATTATCAATTATCGCCAATAGACACGCCGCCGCTATCACAAACAGGAATTGAAGTAAAACTAGGATTAGCAATGGAGGCCTTAAAAGACATTATCGACTATGGCATCATCGGACTCTTATTGGTGCTCAGCGTGTGGGCCGTGGCCGTAGCTATTGAGCGATGGCAGTTTTACCGGCGCATTGATCCGTCGCAATACCCCAACCAACACGTGCTTGAGATCGCATTGACCAAACGGTTGGTGATCATCGGCACCGTAGCCGCCAACGCGCCCTACATCGGCCTGTTGGGGACGGTCTTGGGTATCATGTTGACGTTTCATACCATGGGAACTTCCAAGACGATCGCCGTCAGCTCCATTATGGTGGGATTAAGTTTGGCCCTCAAAGCGACGGCAGTCGGGCTCTTGGTGGCGATCCCCTGCGTCGTTTTGAACAATGCCCTTCGCCGCCGCGTCGCCGAACTGGTGACCGAATACAAGATCCATCATCCCCATGAATCATGAACTGAATCAAATCAACGTCATTCCCTTGGTCGACGTGATGCTGGTGTTGCTGGTCATCGTGTTGACGACGGCAACCTTTATCACCACAGGCCACATTCCGGTCGACTTGGCCAAGGCATCCGAAGCCAGCGATCGCAAGGACGTCCCGATCGTTCTTACCCTGACGGCGGATGGGCGGCTTTATCTCAACGATTCGGCCGTCCCCGAAAGCGGGCTCCGCACCGTGCTCGCCACGCAGTCACGGGAATCAATGGTGGTTGTCCGCGCCGACAAAGTGACGATGCTGGAGCGATTCGTTCAGGTGGTGGACGAAGTCCGGAGTTTAGGATTTTCGCAAGTGAGTTTGGAAGTGGTGCGGTCATGACCATACTTGCGGCTACTTCACAAGATCACACGCGCATGCGCCAATGGGGCTGGGCCTGGTCTCTACTCGTCCATGGCATTTTTGGCGCCGGCGTGATGGCGTTGATGGCGGGCTTATCTCCGTCTATGGAAGCAGAACCGTTTCAATGGAATGTCGCGATGGTGGAATCGCCACAAATGTCCCCCTCCTCAGATCCTCTCCCGGAAACCACGCCTCCGCCTCAACCGTCGGAGCCGGTTACCAGACCAGTTCAACGTGAAGTTCTCCCACGCCATGAAGTGCAAGCGATTCGGCCTGTTCCCGAGGTCACCCCCCTCGACCAGGCGATCTCGCAGACGGCCGCGACGGTTCTTGCGCAGACTGTCCCACCTCAGGAGGAGATTCACGAAATCGTTGAGCCGACGCCGGTGCAAGACACACTCGTGCAAGAAGAGCCGCCGCTTCAGACGACGTCGGTCATGACACCGGAGCCTCCGCGACAGGTTGCAACGGAACCTCAGCCTACCGCCGTCTCTGCTTCTCAAGAGACCAATCCCATCGAGGCCGCTGTCGCGACAGAACCTCAACCAGCCATCGCCTCTGCTTCTCAAGAAACCCAGCCCGTCGAGGCCGTTGTCGCGACGGTCCCCTCACAAGCACCCGCTGCGGCCAAACCTGACTATGCGTGGCTTATGAAGGCGCTGTTGGGGCGGATCAACGAACTGAAGAGCTACCCCCATTTGGCTCGCATCAACCATTGGGAAGGCAAGGTCGTGCTCCGGGCCGTAATCAGAGAGGACGGCGAGGTCATCATGATCAATGTGCAAGAAAGTTCGGGGCGGTCTATTCTTGACAACGATGCGATGGAAACCCTACGACGGGCATCGCCACTCAAACTCGAACGCCCATTGGGCAAGCCGCAGGTGGCCATTCTTATGCCGATCAGTTATTCGCTCCGTAGAGATCCATGACAACGTCGTCGGTCGCTCAGTTTACAGTCTCGTCGCAGGTTCGTTTGACGGCTTCTTTTCAAAGAGGCTTCTTTATTTACCTCAACCCATAGAGGCCGGTGAGCCCATGCAAAAGGAGAAGTGAGATGACGTTTTGTTTCTTATTGAGAATGAGAATAAGAACCATCTTTATATTCGGTCTTCTTGCCGCCGCGTTCGCACCGTGGAACTCCTCTGCGACAGCCGCCGAGGAACCAGCGGCCCAACGAGCGACGATTGCGCAGGCTTCTCGCGATTCTTCGTCTGAACGCTCGGGGGTAGAGGAGTTGGAGAAGTCAACGTCGGACGAAAAGCTAATCCGAGCGCCTCTCACCGAAATCATCGGGACGGCGCCATCAGCCTTGGACCACATCCCTGGTTCGGGCAAAGTCGTGACCAGCGAGAGCATCGAACGGAACCATCGATTCACCATCAACGAAGCGTTGCGCGAGGTACCAGGCGTCCACGTCCGGGATGAGGATGGATTGGGCATCAGACCCAACATCGGTATTCGCGGCCTGGACCCGACGCGCAGCCGAAAAGTGCACATCATGGAAGACGGTGTGCCGATCATGCTGATGCCCTATGGCGATCCGTCGGCCTATTACTTTCCACCGCTCTTCCGATTCGATCGAATCGAGGTCTTGAAAGGTAGCGGCCAACTGCTCTACGGCCCCCAAACCATCGGCGGCGTCATCAACATTATTACGCGCATGCCGACCCTTCACCCCGAAGGCCACTTTCAAGTCTGGGGCGGCAACTTGGATTATCTCAACGTGCATTTCGACTATGGGGGCACCTGGGGGAAAAGCGGCTATTTGGTCGATTACACCCATTCACAGAGCGATACGCCGCGGTTCACCAACATCCGCGCGAAGATCGATGACCTGACCTTTAAGACCGTCCAGGAATTGAGCGAGCGCACGCAAATCCTGGCCAAGTTCAATTACTACCGCGAAAATTCGGGGATCGGCTATCAGGGCCTTACTCAGGCTGAGTGGGCCACCAGAGGTGAAGATCGGCAGACCCTCTTCACCAACGACCACTTCGACATCATGCGACTCGGCTACCACGTGGCGATCAACCACATGTTCACGGCCAACTTGAGCTCAACCACCAACATCTTCGGCCACCTCATAGAGCGGGACTGGTCCCGCCAGTCTCAACAGGGGGTGGACATCAATGGCAATCCCG
>JANDJK010000075.1 GCA_024330925.1 Nitrospira sp. | reverse complement strand
CGGTTCGCTGATGGCGCGAAACCCCCTCTCGACCGTTTTCAACACCGACACGAAATCCGGCGCCAGTCCCTCCTCGAACGGCGTACAGAGGGCTCGCCGCTGCGCATAAAACGAACCGCTCGCTCCGACGATGGAATGAACTGTTGATTCCAGCCGGCGAAGCAGCAATTCATACCGTCCATACCATGCTTCTCCGCCTGATTCCGGAATTTTATCTTCCCCCGAAATGCACCCGACATTCGGATCACGAAACCCTCTGACGAGTTGCACCAGAGCATCCGGCTCCAATTCAATCGACGCATCGGAGAATACCACGATGTCGTGCTTCGCTCGTTCAAGACCGGCATTGAGCGCCGCAGCTTTTCCGCGACGGACCGGTAATTCAATGAGATGGTGCTGCTGAGAAATATGTGGCTTGATCAACTCCACTGTCTGATCTGTCGAGCCATCAGAGACGAAAAACACCTCCAACTTATTTTCAGGATAACGAAGCGCCTTCGTGTTGATGATCTTTTCAAGGATGCGCTTTTCTTCGTTGTGCACCGGAATGAGCAGTGTGACAGAGGGACACTCCTCTCGCGCTTCAGAGGACTGAGGCGTTCTTCTCCAAAATCTCGCCATGATCCACAGAACAAGCGGGTAACCAACGTAAGGGTACAGGACTCCTCCCACCGAAAACCAAAACAGTATTTCCATTGTGGAGCGTAGTTTATTCCAGAGCCTGGCTTGATCGAATCAGATCGGTTATCGAAGAAGAACGCTCGTTTATTGCATCAGACCTTCATACACATTCTGGTAGTGAGTGATCATCTTATCGATAGTAAACTTCTCTAAAAACGTTTGCCTAGCATTTCTCCTTATTCGCTCTCGTAACTCTTTCTGTTGAATCAAAAGCATCAATGCATCGGCCAACGCCTTAGGATCCCGCGGCTTGACAATCAAACCGCTTTGACCATTTGCGATCACATGCCGGCTCTCCCCCACCTCTGTCGTCACAATTGGAAGCCCAACGGCCATGGCTTCTAAGAGAACGATCGAGTTGGCCTCCCACAGTGATGACTGGCAGAAAATATCTAAATACGGCAGGATGTTGTTGGCAGCGTTGGAAACCCAACCTAGAAAGTACACCACATCGGTTAAATGGAGCTGACGACTTTTCGCTTCTAGCATCGGTCGCAAAGGACCATCGCCAGCAATGACACAGACACAAGGAATCTTGTGTTGGCGAAGAATGGCTACCGCCTCCAGAAGCACAGGTAAGCCCTTTTGCTCAATCAGCGTAGAAATCGAGCCAATGATGACCGGATGGTTCGACTGCTGTCTATATTGCAGAAGAGGATCAACCGTCTCATCATAGATCGGCTCAACAACACCATTGTGAATGACACGGAGGCGCTCGGAAGAAAGACACAAAGCCTGTTGAATTTGCTTGGCCTGTTCGAATCCCACCGCGACAAGGCAATGAGCCATTCGACTAAAGCACCGTTCCATCCAAACGTATTTCTTTCTCAGAATTCGATAGTTGCCAAAGTGAAATGTGTGGACGATCTTGGCCTTGGCCCCCATCAGACGACACTGGGCAGCGTCGGCGAGCGCACCAGTATCATGCGTATGAAGAACGTCGATTTGTTTGGACTGAAGCAACCGTTTGAGGGTCAAGAATCGTCGGTAGGGGCTCACATTCCGCTCAATCTCTGGCAGACCAAGCACTTCATATCCTTGAGCAACCAATTCCTCACCAATTGCACCTCGTGCCTCACGCCAGCACACGGTGACAGAAAATCTCTTTTTATCCAAATGGCTGCAGAGCGCAGCAATGACGCGCTCCGCCCCTCCATGGTGGAGTCCATGGATTGAGAACATCACATGTATTTTTCTCTCGCTGCTTGATTTCATGGACACTGCCAAGCTAATGGCATCAGCACTATCCACTCAACCGAGCGACTCTCGTATAAGTGACCGAATCAAAATAAGGAGAGTCTCCATGGAATACCGCCAATCGCGGGGATCAAAGTCAAAAAATGCCACTGGAGGCTTGTAGGAGTCGAACAAGTTTCGCCATGAAAGGAGGCCGGCTTTCATGTATGCGGGGATAGCATATCCTTCTGCCCGCAACACAATGTGGCGGAAGTGCTTGCCATTCATCGAGGCTGGCTCTACCGATTGGCCAACCATGTCACGATAGTGAATCCAGCATAAGTCGACTCCCGCGTAAGGAGCCGCATCTCCTCCTCCAGACAATCTCGGATTCGCTTCAATTAACTTGACACGTCCATCTTGTGAGTCACGTTTGACTTCAATTTCGCAAATGCCACTATACCCGATCTTCCTTAAAAAGGAATCACAAACTGCATCCGCTTCTGCATCATGAAATGGTTCGCTCACTGAGGCAGGCCCAAACTGAAAGGGAACACATCTGAGCTCTCGAAACATCGCATACGCAATTCGCTTGCCATGGCGATCATAGCATGAGAGATACACCCGCTTTGCCGTATCTGGCCCTTGAATGATATCTTGCACGATGACGCTCGGCGTAATGGGACGAGCCAAATCATAGAGTGTAAATAGCTCTTGCGAAGAAGCAGCAATGGCAACTTTTTGACCTGCCAGCGGATGGCCAGATGGAAATTTCCCCCATTCCCGAAAATGCCATGGCTTGATCAAGCAGGGATACCTTACCTGCCGTGAAAACTGTTGAAGCTCCTCGAACGAATTCACCATTCCGGTCAACGGCATCGGCATGCCATGCTTCATCGCCAGTTGATATTGCGTCTGCTTCTGCGCCAGGAGCCCTTGGATACCAATGCCAGGACTCAATAAGAAATGCCTTTGCAATATTTCACTGTGGTTGGCGATAGCCGTAACGAATCGATCTGAGCTGGGAATAAGAACCGCCTTTTCTCCCAGTTCACGAGACAACCCAATCATAAACCCAACCCACCGTTCCGGGTCCCGGTCAGGATCAGGACACAAACGAGCCGGTCCATAGACTGACCGAAATCCTGGCATCGTTGGATCGCAATCGAAGCAGATGGCCTTGACTCCTCGTCTTTTCAAACTCCGCACACCGAGCACACCAGTTTGAAATGCCCCAGCAATAACGGCAGGCGGCCATTCCGGATGAGACTCTGTTGCTGTTGGGCTGCTCATCTGAGTCATGGGAGCTGTTGTCAACAACGCCGTTGACAATCGCTTCGTTCCCTTTCTGAACGGTTCATTCTGGATCGTGCAGACGTGACAAGATGCCCCCATCAACATTGAAGATCGCTCCGGTCACAAAAGATGCCTCCGGCGATGAGAGGAAGACCACTGCTCGGGCGACTTCTTCCGGTTCAGCAATACGTCCAATGGGATGCATCCCCGCCAACGCCGCCAATCGATCCTCTTTGCCTCGAAATCCCTCTCGCAACATCGGAGTGACAACAGCTGCTGGATTGACAGCATTCACGCGCACCCGCCCTCCTAAATCCACAGCTAACGCCCTCGTCAAACCGACCAATGCCGCCTTGCTGGTCGCGTAACAGACAAAACCTGGCTTTGTGGCAACGGCGTGCACACTTCCAATGTTGATGACAGAACCGTGAGCCTTCTCTAAATGTGGGAGAAGTGCCTGTGTCAGCAAAAAGGGCGCAAGAAGATTGACATCCAATGTATCTCGCCAATCCTGTATCGAGATTGCCGAAGTTCTGCGCAAAATTTGCACAGCTGCGTTGTTGACAAGCGTTGTGATTCCATCTTTTTTGGCGCCGATTGCAACTTCCCTGACAAAACTTTTGAGGCTTTCTTCATCGTGACTGATGGATTGAAGATCCGCCTTCACAAAGTGATCACAAGGTAGTCCTGGAACATCAATGACATCGGTTCCAATGACTCGATAACCACTCTTCTTAAATTCAGTACACAATGCCCGGCCAATTCCGCCAGCAGCACCGGTAATCAAGGCAATCCTTGCGGCTGCCTGGTTCATCACCGAACTCCCAAAAATCCAAAAAGCAACTCCATGGCTCGCCGGCTAGCCCGCATCACCGCTTCTTTCGTGTTAGAGGCATTGTGTGAGCCGAAAATACATCGTTCAAATTGGCGCAACGGTGATGAAAGCGGAAGAGGTTCGGCTTCAAACACATCGAGAGCAGCGGAGTGAACCGTTCCTGTCTTCAAAGCGTCGATGAGATCATGTTCAGCAATCAAGGCTCCGCGCGAGACATTGACGATCCGAACTCCTTTTTTCACCCTCGCAAACACACTCGCATTCAACATGTGTTTGTTTAAGGCATTTAGCGAGCAGGTCAGAATGAGAAAATCGCATTCTTCGACTCGATCGGGCCAAGTAGCCAATTCAATGGCATTCGGTTGGCTCACTACCTCTACGGCTGGATCGTAGACGACGACTTTCATATCCGAAGCCAGCAGACGCTTCGCCATAGCTTTGCCAATGTTGCCGAACCCAATCAGGCCGACGGTCTTGCCTTCCAGGGAAAGCCCACTTGGCTTCGGCCATCGTCCTGCCCGGACTTCCCGGTCAACAAAGAACGTCTCGCGCGCCAAAGCGATCACGTACGACATCGCAACATCCGCCACTTCTCCTCCAAACATGTTCGGAGTATTGGCAATGGGAATTGCCAGATCTCTTGCTGCGGTAAAATCAACATTATCGACCCCCACTCCCCATTTCACTACAGCCTTCAGAAGTCCCTTTTTCCCCGCTTCAAAGACCCGTTTGGTTGCTGGATCATCACCGATAATCCATCCATCGAACCGGGGAACCAACCGAACCAATTGTTCCTCGCTTATAGTCTGAACGACATCCGGGCAGGTCACCTGCATACCTTTTTCCTCAAAGAGAGGTTGCAAGGCGTCCATGCTTTTGATCATCGGAGGACATGTGATCAGAATATGCAAGATGGCTAGCCCCTCGCGGAAAGCAACTCTTTGGCAAGCAACTCGCAGATTGTCCAATCGTCCAGTGTGTCAATATCAAAAGACTCTATTCTTGGCGTTTCAAACAAGATTGGTTTGACACCGATTCTCGCATTGGTCCTCTTGAAGCTCTCCGGCGTAAAAATGTAGAGGTTGGAATTTTCTTCATACCACGGCTCTAAGTCCTGTGTCCGAATCAGATTGTGCGGATCGTGATTGACCGGACTCCCATCCGCTTTATAAAAGCGGCTTTGAACCTTATTGACAGAAAATAAAGAATCGGCTTCGCCTCGGCTATCCTCAAATCGCCTCAGGGCTTCACGAATAGTCGCACTGCTGAGTAACGGATTGGTCGTATGGGTCATCAGATAAACATCCGCCGGAACGGCGGCAAGGTCGTCAGCTAGAATGTGATTCATGCTGACAAAATCCCCACAAAGCTCCGGCCGCCGATCTCGAATCAACACGCGGCTGGCATCACTGAGACCATGCTCGGTCAAGATCGACCTGGCATCGGTATTAATGACGACCTTGCTAATGGATTCGACCTCGAGCAATGCGTCCAACACCCAACGGAACAACGGTTTGCCATTGAACAAACGAAAATTTTTGCCTTTCACCCTCTCACTGTGGGCCTTCATCGGCAACAGTGCGACGACTTCTTTAACCATGGAGATATATTCCGGCGACAATTATCACTTTGGATAAAAATATTTTTCTTTCAGCGCGCGCGATATCTTTCGGGTTTCATGATTGCCTTGATAGGCCCCTAAAAACTGCAGGAAGCGAAACAAAGCGATTTGAGGAAATGGCTTGATGCCTTCTCCTTCGCGTAAAGCCGCTTTGCAGTCAAGCCACACGGCACTGATGGCATAGCGAAGAAAATCAAAGAGGCTTATTTGCACTTCCGGCATGATCTTTTGCAGGGCAATTGCTTCACGCTCGTACCGCCTATGTAATTTACGCCAACTTTCATCATGCAGATGGAAAACAGGGGCTTCTGCCACATACCCAAGCTTCAGTCCTTTTTCCACCAACCGCTTGCCAAGCTCCATGTCCTCAAGACCGGTCAGCTCCTCATTAAACCGATACGCATCCCACACCTCCCATGGCAGGGCGGCGTTGGCATTGTTGCAAAAAAACCCTTCTTGAGGCACATGGCTGACCTCCGGAAAATATTTTTTAAATAATTGTCGCTCGCTAAATTTGCTGGTTTTGTTCCCTAATTGTCTGCCATACGTGTAGACACAGGTGTTTTCTTCCAATGGCCTAATGAGCTGTTCCAGCCATCGTTTGCTTGCCGGAATACAATGACCGCTCACAAACACGAGATATCGACCGGTTGCAGCACCGCAGCCGACATTAAGCGATCGTCCAAACGTGAAGTCTTCCTTTGCAATGCGGACAACCCGGCACCCAAAACTTTGAGCAATGTCTCTTGTGCGATCTTCTGATCCAGAATCCACCACGATAACTTCTTTTGAGATGCCATCCGCATGCTGCGCCGCGATTTGCTTGAGGAGCTCCGGCAAATGACGCTCTTCGTTATACGTTCTGATAACAATGCTGACTTTCACGGTAAGTTTGCTACAATTCCTGGGGATCAATCTTCATATCAAAGGGAGGCCGCGTCAATTTGAACAAGAGATCGATCTCTTCCTTATAGACACTGTTGGGAGCAAACATATCCCAGTGGGTCGGGACAAGAATTTTTGCTCCAATATCAGCCGTCATTTGAAATGCTTCCCGCACCGACATATTGCCGACGATCCCACATTTGTCACGATAGAAATTTCTTTCGTTGACCGGAATGAAGGCTGTATCAATAGGACCTAATTGCTTCAGTCGACTGAGCACTCCATCATCCGGCGAGCCATCTCCCCCGTGGTAGAGACGCCGCCCCCCGTAGTCCACCACATACCCGACACAGCGCCAGTAGCCTTGTTCATCCGTTTCAACACGCGGATGAGCCGACGGAACTGGCATAACCTGAACACAGGGTCCCAAGTCGATCCATTCCTCAGCAGCACGCACCACCCGACTCTTCGCGATTCCTGATTCGATCAGAAGTTTTGTGACTTCATTGGGGCCAACAAAGCGGCATTGAGGGGATGCAGATGAAATCGGTATTAACGTGCTGAGATCACAATGGTCTAGATGAGCATGGGTAATCAAGACATAGTCCGCATCCGACACCTTCGATGGCTCAATCAACACAGGTTTCAAACGGCGCATCTTCGGTCCTTCGACTTCTGCTACATGATCCGTCAAATAAGGATCTATATAGACAACAATGTTTCCCAGTGCCAATCGAAATCCGCACTGCCCCAATGGCATCACTGGAATCTTCATTGTCGAGACCCTCATCGCTTATCTCTTCCGACAATTGACAATTTGGAGAGCTGTTATCTTGCTCTTAAAGATCGCCTGCTTCCCTAGCACCACACTATCGCTACCCAAGCCACTTTAATACAGTTACATGGCTGTTTTGCAGTGTGTTGAAAGGAATTTTTCCATGAGTTGCTGTTCCAATTGTGATGCCATCAATCTGTGTCCTTCGACAGTCCAATGGGGATCATGCTTAAAATAGAGTGCAGCATCCCCACGGTAAGCACGAAAAGCGGAAAATAGATTGATCACTACGATTCCATGTAATTTCGATAGCCGGTCAATCGTCTCAAGATATTTATCCGAAGCCAGTGCTCCTTGAGCCATCCAATTGAATCGTCCAGGAACCCATTCGGAATCATTGACCTGATGACCCCATGGATAAACGACTAATGCAAAGTCAGCTGACTTCGTGGCAGCAAGTTTGCTAATTTTGTTGATGCTCTGGAATATATTCAGCCATTGTTCCTGGCGGTCAACCAGGTCTCCCTCCAAAGTGTATGCCACAAGTTCAGGATTTGCTCGAGCCACCATGCCTTGGATAGTAAAGTCTTTGTACCCCAAGCGGCGATTTAGATGGAATAACAACAATCTGGTAAAAAACATATGTTGGTCGATCCAGAATCTAACACGCTCGCTGAGCAGCACCGGACGTTCCCTCCCTGGAACACGAACAATTTCTCCGTTCTGGTCACGAACCGCCTCCTTTCGGTACACCTCCTCCTGTAATAGGTCGCTTACATCGAGATTGAGCAACACGAGATCGATCTCTAATGGCATAAGATCGCCAGCCAACTGCAGATAGGAAAGCAGTGGCGTATAACTATCTACCCCGCCATTTAACACCTCGAATGTGGTGGGTTTGCAGTCCACTCGACGATTTAACGACGCTTCGAGAAGAGCGGAAAATGTCTGGTCGTCTTCTACACCTTTTCCCATTGTAAATGAGTCGCCTAGCATCAATATCCGATATTGATTCGGCTGCTTTTTAAACGAGGTGTCTTTTCCACGAAACCCTAAATTATTTACGCGCTGAATATAGGAAAACTCGGGCTGTTCAAATCTTGAATAGGAGTTTGGAATCAAACGGTGATGTCGAACGGGATCCGGCACCAGCATGGGGGACAAGGGTTTGATAAGAAATACTCCGGTAATGAGATCGCCAACAATAAACGTGAAAACTATGGAGAGCACAGTCAGCCAGGCTCGAATCACAACCTCCTGCCAGCGAGTCCCTAGCAAGAACTGAGTCACAGCCAACGTCAGCGCTAGTACCAGCGGAAGGAGTACGCCAACAAGACTAGATGGTCCAAACTGCCTTTGAACGAAATACCGCTCATAGGCAATCACCAATGCAATGGCGATCAAACCTATGCTAATGACGACGATGGCCACTCTGATTTTTTTCACAACTTACACCTCTGCCATACCAGCGGACGTGAACTCCAAATACCATGATACAGTGGATCTTATGAGAGGGTTTCGGACTTAATCCAATAAACTGCGCGTTTATCAATAGGGATAATAGGGTCTCTTATTCCGTGTTCAAGACGGTACTCATCAATGGCCCTCCGACAGTCTGCCAGATTCAGATAATCATCGAAAATCGCATAGCCTCCTACCGATAACAGAGGGTAGCAATTGTTCAACACAATTTGGGTTGACTCGTAGAGATCAGCATCGACTCGCAACACCGCCAATTTCTCAATTCCAGCCACCGGGAGGGTCTGATCGAACCATCCTTGCACAAAGACGACTTGATCATCTCGTAATCCATAGCGATCGAAATTTTCTTTCACCTCATCGAGTGATACCCCCATATCACCCTTTCGCCAACCGAAAGAATCAATTTGTGGTTCTGGCAATCCTTCAAAAGAATCCACAACCCACACCTTTCTTCGGCGCTCATTGAGAGCCTTCAAGACACCGCGCATAAAGACAGTCATCCCACCACGCCATACCCCTGCCTCCAGCAAATCGCCTGGAACATTACGTTTAGTCACATCAGTTATGGCGGCTTGCATCTGGTCTAGTTGCTTCAGTCCAACCATTGTTTCCGCATCTTCATGGCGCGTGCGAGCTTCGTGCGTTGATTCTATATAATCCGACGTATCGGAACGCCGGCAATGAACCAACTCCAGGTTGAGCGGACGCAAAACAGCTCTGATGAATTTGTTGGCCATTCGTAAATGTAGTGAGCGTGGGTTAATCGTATGCCGAACAACGGGTTTCGCAAAGAGCGATCTCGTCAAGCATCGTTTCAGCAGATCGAGATACAACTCCTCACTCGTCTGAGGAACGGGCAGCGCTTGAATAGGCAGTAAATAGTTTTTCATCATTCATCTCTCAGGATGGGAGCAGAGCTTTTGTGGTCACCGGTTTCGTTTAGGCAACGGCTACACCCTGCACTTGTGTGATGGTATTAGCACTTTTGATACTGTTCGCCCTATCGCTAACAGGAACCAGCGCCGGTCTTGTCTCTCCATCCGTCACCAAGATATTCATAGAACCAGTCCGCTAGAACAGCCCCACGATTCTGGCTACAAACAGGGGAATGGTCTTGGTGTCGTGTTCATAGATATTAATTCGGTGGATAGTGAATCGGTCATCGTCGCATCGAACAAAGCCAGGCTCTGT
>JANDJK010000074.1 GCA_024330925.1 Nitrospira sp. | reverse complement strand
GGATGTAGGCGACGTTGTACTTGGGATCGTAGGTGAGTCTCATGCTTGCAACCTCCGGATCAGAAATATTTCACGATTACTGTGATCACGATCCATTCAGCTCCTTCTTGCACGGCATACGCCTCTATTTGCCGGTTTGTGTACACTGTTCCTTGCTAGGTTCCCGCCAATGGGAAGTTGCGACGAAAGCCCGTTCGGCCAAACTTTGCCTCAAAGCGCTCACCAGTCTCCACAGTCAGCTTGACCTCTTGCTCTGTCCCACCCCGCTCTTGCAGCCGCTCCAATGCATGGGGATGTAACCTAACCTCCATTTGACACCCCCGCACACCGATCGCACGAGAACCTCCCTGTCTTCCTCAATCACCCACCTCTTCGATCCTCTCCTCGAACGGGACCTGTTCGCCTGGGATGGCAAGCGGCGTAGCCCACATCAGAATACGCGTTCTTTGATGATCCGCAGCAGATATTGGCCGTAGCCGTTTTTGGCCAACGGCTGAGCCAGCCGTTCCACTTGGGCTGCATCGATCCATCCCATCCGATAGGCGATCTCCTCGGGGCAGGCCACCTTGAGGCCTTGGCGGTACTCAACAGTGGCAATGAATTGGCTTGCGTCGAGGAGCGATTCATGGGTCCCAGTATCCAACCACGCGTATCCACGTCCCATCACCTCGACATGCAACAACCCCTCTTGCAGATACAGCCGATTCAGGTCTGTAATCTCCAGCTCGCCGCGGGCCGATGGCTTGAGACGCTTGGCATAGTCGACAACCCGCCGATCGTAGAAATAGAGACCGGTCACGGCATAGTTGGATTTCGGCGTGGCCGGCTTTTCTTCTAAGGAGACCACACGCCCGTGCCAGTCAAACTCGGCAACGCCGTACCGTTCCGGATTCTGCACGTGATAGGCAAAGATCGTGGCTCCGTCGGAACGAGTCATGGCGTTATTTAGCAATCGTTGCAAATCGTGGCCATAAAAAATATTGTCGCCGAGGACGAGGACGCTTGGAAAATCACCGATGAAGGATTCGCCGATCAGGAAGGCCTGGGCCAGTCCCTCGGGCTTCGGCTGCACCGCATATGCGAGGCGCAGCCCCCACTGGCTGCCGTCGCGCAATAATTGCTGAAAGCGCGGCGTGTCCTGCGGCGTCGAGATGATGAGAATGTCTCGAATGCCGGCCAGCATCAGCGTGCTCAGTGGATAATAGATCATCGGCTTGTCAAAGACCGGCAGCAATTGTTTGGAGACCGACAGTGTAGCCGGATGGAGTCGCGTGCCGGCGCCACCGGCCAGGATGATGCCTTTTCTGGTGATCGTCGAGCTCGTTCGAGCCTCCTGCTTCATACCAGGCTCCTCTTCTTCCTCTGCTGACGGACCGCCGACTTCATTGCCCATAGTGTTGCTCGATCCAGCGGCGATAGTCGCCACTGGTCACGTTCCGCACCCACGTGTCGTGGTCCAAATACCAGCGAACGGTTTTTCGGATACCAGTTTCAAACGTTTCGGCCGGCTTCCAGCCGAGTTCTCGTTCGATCTTTGTTGCATCGATGGCGTACCGCCGGTCATGACCGGGCCGATCTTTGACAAACGTCACTTGGGCTCGATACGACTGTCCATCTCGACGAGGACGCCACTCATCCAAGATGTCGCAGATCGTATGCACGACATCGATGTTCTGCTTTTCACTCCAGCCGCCGATGTTATAGGTCTCGCCCGGCACCCCTTTCCTAAGCACCAAACTGATTGCCTGACAATGATCCTCGACATAGAGCCAATCACGAACCTGCCGTCCATCACCATAGATCGGCAACGGTTTGCCGGCCAGCGCATGGTGAATCACGAGAGGAATCAGTTTTTCTGGAAACTGATAAGGCCCGTAGTTGTTGGAACAATTCGTCGTCAGCACCGGCAGACCATACGTGTGGTGATAGGCGCGCACAAGATGATCGCCGGCCGCCTTGCTGGCCGAATAGGGACTATTGGGCCGATAGGGATTTGTTTCGCGGAACGCCGGCTCATGCGGCTCAAGCGACCCATACACTTCATCCGTCGACACGTGAAGGAATCGAAACGACGCTTGCGCCTCTGGATCGAGCGTCATCCAATAGGCTCGCACTGCCTCCAGCAGATGAAACGTCCCGACCACGTTCGTGCGGATGAAGTCATCAGGCCCATGAATTGACCGATCCACATGACTCTCGGCGGCAAAGTTGATAACCGCGCGCGGCTGATGACGATCGAGCAAGGAGGCCACCAACATCCTGTCTCCGATGTCGCCGCGAACGAACAGGTGCCGCGCATCGCCGGCTAACTCGGCCAGATTCTCAAGATTGCCCGCGTAGGTGAGCTTATCGAGATTGATCACCGGTTCGCCGACCTGCCTCAACCAGTGCAGGACAAAGTTCGACCCGATAAACCCGGCTCCACCGGTTACTAGAATCATGAATACACTCTCACTTTCCGACACCAGCCGGCCCCTCTGAGCGCGGCATCACCAACACGGACGGCCCTTTCCCTCTTGCACCGACAATTCAATCACTCCGCGAGTGTTCTAATTCACCGATGACCAAATTCACCCATGTTTCAAGATCCCTCCAACCCGTCTCTATAATCAGATCAGGCCGCTCCGGAATTTCATAGGGAGATGAAACTCCCGTAAATTCCGCGATCGCTCCGGCCCGCGCACGCGTTGTCGGTCGGCACGGTAGGGTGAAAGACACGCCGCCAGCACGATCATTCCCGCTTCCATAAACAATTTTGCCACTGCTCCGACACGACGAAGATTGTCTCGGCAGTCACGCACCGAGAACCCCAAGTCGACCCAGAGCCCGTGACGCATGTTGTCTCCGTCCAGAACGAAGGACCGGCAGCCTCGCCGGTACAACCGAGCCTCCACCACATATGCCAGTGTTGATTTTCCAGAGGCTGGTAACCCTGTAAACCAAAGAACCGCGCTTCGATGGCCATTCTGCTCCTCGCGCTGAGCGCGGGTAATGGTCGCGCGATGCCACAGTACATTTGCTGAGGCCACGTGCCTGCCAGCGGCTGACTCACCGCCTGTTGGATCGGTTGGTCGTGAAAGGCGGATTTTCCGCCCTCGCCAGAAAGGCGTTCATTTTCCATGAGCTGGCCCCTTAAAGCCGCTACGCATAAAATGATGCGATCGCGTCAACCACCTCGGTTTGTTGGGCGAGTGTGAGTTCCGGATAAATGGGAATCGCGAGGGTCTCTTTCGCTGCGCGCTCCGCTTCTGGGAAGTCTCCTTCACGATATCCCAGGTACCGGAAACATTCTTGAAGATGAAAGGGAACCGGATAATAGATTTCGGCGCCGATCTCTTTGTGTTTCAGGTGCGCCATCAGCTCATCGCGCCGTTCGACCCGCAGCACGAATTGATTGTAGATATGATGGTGCTTGACACCGGTCTCGCCATACACCGCTTCGGGCAACCGGACGACTCCCCGCTCGAGCAATCCGCTCTGCCGAAACAATGAGCGATACCGCTCTGCATTGTCCTGCCGGCGTTTCGTCCATCCGTCCAGATAATTTAATTTGACGTTCAATACCGCGGCCTGAATCGTATCGAGCCGAAAATTGCCTCCGATCAACTTGTGATAATACTTCGGGTGGCTTCCGTGGACACGCAAAATGCGAAGACGTTCCGCCAGATGGCGGTCGTTGGTGACGACCATCCCTCCATCCCCTAAGCACCCCAAGTTCTTGCTGGGAAAAAACGAAAGACAGCCGACCGTCCCCATGCTGCAGGCTCTTCGACCGTCCCGATACTCTGCCCCGATCGCTTGAGCGGCATCTTCGATGACGGCAAAACCGTGACGCCGCGCGATCTCCAGAATCGGCTCCATCTCAGCGCACTGGCCGTACAAATGCACGGGAATGATGGCTTTGGTCTTCGGCGTCACCGCGGCTTCGATCTTCGACGGGTCGATGTTAAAGCTTACGGGATCGATATCGACGAACACCGGTTTGGCGTGCAGGCGGGCAATGACGCCGGCCGTCGCAAAAAACGAATAGCACGGAGCAATGACTTCATCACCCGGCCCCACTCCCAACGCCATGAGCGACAGCAACAAGGCATCGGTTCCCGACGTTACGCCGATGCCGTGCTGGGCTTGACAGTACGCGGCCACCCGCTCTTCCACCTTGCCGACGTCCGGCCCCAGAATGAACTGGTTGCTCGCGAAAATCCGTTGCAACGCATCCAGAATCTCGTCGCGGATAGGCTCGTGATGCGCCTTCAAATCAAGTAAGGGGACCGCCATGTTTGCTCCTTGGTGCCAATGAACTGCTTACCGGCTCCACGTCTCTCACATCGATTTCCACCGCCGCCGCCTGCTGAATCAACCGAATCCCCACCACCAACCGATAGCGTTTCTCCTTGCGCAGCAACACCCCGCGTACCCCCTGCAACGGACCTCGAACGACCTCCACCCTCATTCCCTCGTGCAAATAGGGATGGGGGTCATACGGCAGCACGCTCGCCATCAACGTTTTGAGATTTTCGATTTCGTCGTCGGTGATCGGTTCCGGTCGTCCGCCGCTTCCCACGATCTCCACCACACCGGCAACCTTCTGCACAGACGACTTCGCCCCGTTCCCGAACCGCACAAAGCAATAGCCGGAGAACAAGGGGACCTCGATTTCTTTCCGGCGATCTTTCCATTGGCTCAACCGGCGGACGGTCGGAAGAAGTGGCTCAATTCCCTGTTTGTTCAATTGATCCCGCACCACCTTCTCATGGCGCGATTTTGTGCGTAACGCATACCAATAGAGAGGCTGATTTGTCTGATCCATCGGTTCTCGTTCAACCATCCTTGCTCTGGGTGAGGGTCGGCACAGCTTCGCCCTCTCACTTACAGTTCCCCCTTGGGCCCCTGCAAGCGCCTCCCCCCTCCTCATCCGGCGACACAGCCGGCGTCCCTCACGACGCAAGGCTGGTTATGTATCGCTCAATAGCCTCCACAAACTCGTCCGCCTCTCGGACGGCACGACGCGCGGTGTCTTCGTCCAAATAGGATAAGGCATCGTAGTCGCCGGCTTCGCGATCGTCTTTTAAGTTGCTCAACAGTTTTCCCCACCGTTTGTCCAGCTTGCCGGTCTTCACCAGCAACAGGCCGAACAGGGTCACGACGCCCTTGTGGGTGTCCGCACGTTGTCCTTCCGTCAAGAGAGCCGCCTGCGCCGCGTGGTAGGCCGCATAGTAGGCGCGGGAAATTGCGTCGTCCCACTCTCCCTTGGCATAGAGGTCGCGGGCCACCCGCGCTTTCTCGCGCGCCTTCGCCAGATAGCCGCGGATGAGTTCCTGCTGAGCCTTATCCAATGTGCACTCCTTCCCGATTCACTTGCTCCATGAAGGGAGTCCGCAACGATTGCAATCGGGAAAATTCCTGTTCCGGAAACACTTTCAACGACACCAACCGCCCGTGCTCCAATAGGACGTCCATCACCGCGTCATAGAGGACGTCGAGCAACGCCTCATCTTTCCGAGAGACGACAAGGAGCACATCATAATCCGAGTCGGGCCGATGGGTCCCCCTGGCGCGCGAGCCGAACAGAATAATCCGCTTAATCATCGGACGAACGGAAGCGATTCGTTCCAGAAACGCATGGAAGATGGGATCGGACTCAATCGATGGAATCACAGGTCTATCCGGTCCTGTCTCTGGCGTTCTTGTGTTTCTTCAGCGTGTTTCACGTCACACGAGGCGGATACCCTGTCGGTGAAGCCGATGCTGAAAATCTTCTCCTTCGGAATCCCGTGCCGCACCAGCCGGACCATGATTTGCGGGCCACACTCCAAATCGGCGATCAACAGCCCATCGAATTCCCCTTCTTTCAGCGACGCGATCGGCCGAATCGGATACGATAAAAAGGTTCCGGCGGCCCGATCGTCCACGAAGCCCACGAAAGCAAGTCCAAGTTCCCGCAGCGTCAGATACGCCAGTTCAGCCAGTTCGCCGGTTCCGTAGACCGCCAGTCTTTTCGCCCCCGATCGAACCGGCGTTTCCAAGGCTGTTTTCAAACGACGTCGCATGTCGCGATAGTACGATAGGGAATACTTCACGTATTCGCTCGTCAGCCGCGACTTCTCGGCAACCCCCTGCGGCGTGAGCAGATACCGAATGCGATGGGGAGGGATCGTCGTGACTTTGACGTAGCCCTTTCGTACCAGTCGTTTGAGATAGAGATTGGCCAATCCCAGCGCAACCCCCAACTTCGTTGCGAGCGAACGCTGGGTCACCGCCTCGCCTCGTTCCAACTCGGTCAGCAACAGAAGGTCCCGTTGGCCTTGAAGATCCATCTTCTCTCGTCGCTGCTCAACCCTCAAAGCGCCCTTTAAGCGTTCATGATATGAACACAGGAAGAGAGATGAGTCAAGCAAAAACACCGCGATGCGCTGAACTACGTACGACCACGCTCTGATACGAATCCAAGGAGCACGGTGTTTCAGATATGGAGCACGGTCAATGAGGATGGATCCTTCATCACCTGTCGCACGGCAGCCATGACATCACTTACGGTTAATCGGTCCAGACAGTCCCAAAAGGGACAGACTTCGCCGATACATTTTTCACAGGTGGGCACATCGGGGCGGAGCAACAGGCCGGTCCCCAACGGCCGCCATCGTGTGGGCAGATTGTTGCGACGAGGATCAAAGAGACTGACCACCGCCGTTCCCAACGCCGCCGCCATGTGCGCCGGTCCAGTGGCTCCGGACACAACCACGTCGGCGGCGGCAATCACTCCCATCAGGTCACGAACCGAGAGACGGCCCATCAGGTTGGACAGATTGGAGGCGCCGGAAGGAAGTGGCGCTTTCGATAAAACCTCATGCTCGAACTGGCTCCGTTCCTTCTCACTGCCCGTCAAGATCACCCCAAATCCATTTTGTATGAGCTCAACGGTGAGATCCCGAAAATGCCCAAGTCTCCAGCGACGGGCGGAATGGCCTCCCGGATGAACGACAACGCGCGGGCCCGGTACCGCTTCCCAACGTTGCTCGCCACCTTGTTGTTCCTCCTTGCTCACGACTAAGGTAGGGCGACCTCCCGTCCGCGGATGCAATCCCAACCCTTTCAGCATCTCCACGTTGTATTCGGACTCGTGTTTCAAAAACTCGCTGCGGTGCTCGTAAATCCGCCGATTGGCCCACAGACTGTACCAGCGGAATCCCGTCGCGACCCGAATCGGCACGCGTGCAAGCCATGCTGCCCACATGAGTCGAGGAAATGGCTTGAGAAAGATTGCGGCATCCACGCCGTCGGAAAATGCCCTACATAAGGTACGGAGCGAATCAGTCCAGCAGATCGTGCGGACATAATCCACGGCAGGGTGATGATCGAGAAGGGGCGCAGCCAGTGGGTTGGCTAGGAACCCTATTTTCACACCCGACACAAGTCTCCGCAATTCCATAGCCACTGGAATCGACAAGATCAGATCACCCATACCGTCCGGTCTGACGATCAGCACGTTCATCGAGAAACCGGCATAGCTGCCCAGACCCGTCGAACCACTTCGGCCACTTCAGGAGGAGTGATAAGGCGCAAACACTCCCGTTCCGGCTCGTGCTGACAGACGCGGCGCATACAGGGACGGCAGGACACAGGCTTTGTCAACACATGATGATCCGCTCCGTAAGGACCTGTGCGCGTTTCGCTCGTCGGCCCGAACAGGGCGACAACACAAACCCCCACGGCAGCAGCAATATGCATCGGACCGGAATCGTTGGTAATGAGGAGGGCAGCTTTCGAAAGCAGCGCCGGCAGACAACCGAGCGGAATCCTCCCCGTCAAATCGATAAATGGACTGCTGGTGATCGCCCGCAGTTGTTCCACATCAGATCGATCGTTGGCACTCCCGATGACCACCACCGGCTCTAATCCCTCTCCATACAAGCGATCCAACAACGCGGCAAACGATGAGAGCGCCCACCGTTTGGTCGGCCAGCGAGCCGAAACATTCATGGCAATCCACGGCCGATCAAGTGAGAAGTTTTCACGCGCACAGAGATCTCCGATCAGTTCCCAGTCGCGGTCGGAGAAAACAAATGAAAACTGAGGCTTGGAGGGCAACGGCAACCCCAGCGACTGGGCCACGAGCAGATACCGATCAACCGCGTGCATCTCCATCAATGGAACAGGGACCCGCTTCGTATAAAACCATGGACTGCCTTCCCTTGCATTGGCAAACCCGATACGTGTGGGCGCACCGCTGAACCAGGCAAGCGCGCCGCTGCGAAAGAGGCCTTGCAAATCAATCGCAAGATCGAACCCCTCCTTCCTCAGCCGTCGTGCCTGTTGAATCCAACCGCACACCGTTTCATCCACAGGCCACACTCGATCAACTCCTTCGATCCGCTCAACCAATTCCGCCCAGCGACGTTTGACGACCCAAGTCAGATGGGCTTCCGGCCAAGCGGTTTTGATCGCCAACGCCACCGGCATCGCATGGACGATATCGCCGAGGGAACTGGGCTTAATCAACAGAATGCGGGCTCGACTGAACTGAGAAGCCGCACAATGACCGTCGGCTGGAGCGGCGCGCATGGAACCTCCATTACCAAGCCGGCTACCCAGGGAGCAACCGGTCGAAGTCGGTCAAGCAAGCCCCTTGTCCGACTGAATCGAGAAACAGGTCCGCAACTCCCGCCCATAGAGATCGTCGAGCAATTCCTTGCCACTCGATGCAGCCGCTGTCTCCCTTCGTTCTTCAAGCGATCGACACAATCGTTGCCAAACCCGCACATAGGGTGTCGCCGTCAGATGATGCCGCCAGGCACTGTGCCCGCGGACGATCCGAGCGATCCATTCGTAATTGCCGGGAACATCGATGGCGACATCACTTGCAAGAGGCGATTCCTCCCTCCCGAACACCATCGTGATATTCCCCCCGTCGCGGGAAATGACGTGACGGATCTCGTGCAACCCCTGCTTCTTGGCCAATCGGCGCAACGTCAGGACGTTGAAATTGTAGAGGTGTGCCTCATGGAACGTGTTCTTGGGAGCCTGGCAGGTCGCCTCCACATTCGGCACCTCGACGACCAACCTCCCACTCGGCTTGAGCCAGGATCCAAGCAGCGCCAATACCGCGCCAGGATCTTCGGTATGTTCGAGCACATGCCAGATCGTCACCACGTCGAACGACTCGGCGGGGAACGTCGCATCTTGCACGAAGCCGATCTGCACCGCCAATCCATATTCCCGTCTCGAATACTCGGCGTACCCCCGATGGGGCTCGACACCTTGGACCTGATGCCCCAGCGATCGAAGCAGATAGGCGAACTCCCCACCGCCGGTCCCTACGTCCAGAATGAACTTGGGGCTTGCCAGCAGGTCCTTGATCTTTTCAAGCCGAGAGAGCGCGACCTTTCCAGCCCGCAGGATATGTTTGGGTTTCGGCTGGTAGGTGTGTTTATAGGCAAGCCGATACTCTTCTTCGTAGAACCGTCTGGCGTCATGGGGACGAGGATCGGACCAGACCAGACCACAGGCGCGACAAATGACGGTCCGTAGCCGTTTCCCGCTGCGACTGCGATTCGACAGGGTGGAGACGTCCGTTCCCCCGCACAGGTTACAGGGGATCGAGGAGGACTCCCTCCCCTCTCGTCCCCCTTCTCTACGTTGTTCGCGCATGATCTCAGCCATGTTGTTGCGTCACGACCGTTGGGCGCTCTCAGAGACCGATTGTGCATCGCAGGCGTGTTCCCCTTCAGGAGTTCGAACAGCCTCCTGATGCAACCGAGTCCGCGCATCTCCCCGAATCCATTCCGCGGCCTCCTCAAGCGACGAGGCGACATGATCGGGAACCACCCCAACGTCACCAAGCCCTTCCACCTGCTGCGGCGTCACGGCCCCCGTCGTCACCAACACGGCCCGCGCCCCCACACGCTTGGCCAATTCCATATCTTTCCCATGATCCCCAACCACATACGAACGCGACAAATCGATCGCATGGTCTCGGAGGGCCCGATCAATCAGGCCGGTTTTCGGCTTCCGGCATTCGCAGCCCTCATCGGGATGATGTGGGCACACATAAATGCCATCGAGGATCACCCCCGCTTCACCCAGGAGGTGGGCGAGTTTTTCGTGAATCGCCTCCAGATCCCTCATTGACAGAAACCCTCTGGCCACCCCCGACTGGTTCGTCACGACAATCAATCGAGCGCC
>JANDJK010000073.1 GCA_024330925.1 Nitrospira sp. | reverse complement strand
AGATCATCCGCCATACCGCACCTCCCGTCCCTTCGTAGCGGCGTTTCGGAACGGATCCGGTCCTGTCGATCCGCAGCCGCCTTCGTTTGAAATGACCTGTGCCCTGTGCTAGCATCGACTCATGGGTGCGACCACCTCTGCCAAGCGGGGCGAGTCTCGCCGCGGTTCCAACGCTTCTTCCCATCTCCAACGAGAAGTCGCCGGGGTCATCGCGATTGCGGTGAGTCTGCTGGTGTTTCTCAGCCTCCTCTCGTTTGTGCCGGGAGAAACGATAGGTTCCACGGCTAGTTCGACGGCTTTGGGCCGGTCACGCAATCTGATCGGCTCGTTTGGCGCTATGGTCGGAACAGGCCTGTTCTACCTGGTAGGAGGGGCTGCCTATCTGTTTCCGATGCTGTTGGTAAAGCTAGGGATTCGCTGCTTCTCCAAAGCTCCTGTGATGATCGGCCTGCGAACGGCGATCAGTTCGCTTGCGGCTGTCTGTTTCTTGAGTGCCTTGCTGCATCTTGAACTGACAGCCGTTCCTACCATCAACGGTATGATCATGCGGGGCATGGCTGGCGGTGTTGTAGGGCAGTTGATGGGAGAAGGGCTGCGGGCGGTGTTTGCGGGAACTGGTGCACACATTGTGATTATTGCCGGTTTGCTTGTCTCCGTGTCGTTGACGATGCCGCTCTCGCTTAGTGAAGTGGTCAAGCGGAATGCAGCTCGATGGAAGCTATGGGGAGAGTGGATCAGTAACCGTCTGCCAAGAAGATGGCAGGATGCTCAACACGCAATCGGCCAGGACACACAACAATCGTCGGGGACGATGACGATTCAGCCTTCGACGACTGCTGAGCAGAATCGTGAACATTTTAAGCCGGCTACGGTGGTGCGAGCAGAGGAGCCGACCCATGATACAGTTGGCTCATCGGTAGCCTGCCTCTTTGATCCATCCACTGTTGGGAGTGAGCAAGAATCCCGTTGCGAGGAGAACCCCTCTATTCTCACCACGGATCGCCTCTCCGCTTCCGGTGAATATCGTTTTCCGAATCCGGCTGAGATTCTCAGCGATCCTCCCCCCATGGCCGTCCGAATGTCAGACGATGAATTAAAGAGTCAAGCCGATATCCTTTCACGGGCTCTCGCCAGTTTCGGGATCGAAGGACGGGTGACAGAAGCGCGGCCAGGGCCGGTCATTACGATGTACGAATTTGAACCAGCTCCCGGCACGAAGGTTGCGCGCATTGTGAACCTGGCGGACGATCTCGCGTTGGCTCTCAAGGCCGTGAGTCTTCGCATTGTGGCACCGCTTCCCGGTAAATCGGTGGTTGGTATCGAAGTGCCTAACAGGGTCCGCGAAACGGTTTCAATTAAGGAGGTCCTGATGAGCGATGCCTTCGCCAAGGCCCGCTCAAAGCTGACCTTAGCACTGGGCAAAGATATTTTTGGGATGCCAGTGACAGCCGATCTACGGGTCATGCCTCACCTGTTAGTGGCAGGTGCGACGGGGTCAGGGAAGAGTGTGGGGCTCAATACCATGTTGCTGAGCATCTTGTTTTCGGCTAAGCCCAGCGAAGTGAAACTCTTGCTCATCGATCCTAAGATGCTGGAGTTTCAAGTCTATGATGGCATCCCCCATCTCTTGAGGCCGGTCATGACGGATGCCAAGTCGGCGGCCAAAGGCTTGGGGTGGGTCGTGGGAGAAATGGAACGCCGCTATAAATTGTTGGCAGAGGCGGGAGTTAGGAATATCGACACCTATAATCGGAAGGTGATGGGACTGCTCGATGGAACGCTCGACAAACCAACGTTCGTGACCGAGCAACCGGAATTGCCGATGTCGTTTCCGTCGGAGGAAGAACGGCTATCACTGGGAGAATCCTCGGTGGCGATAGGCGAGCCGGGTTGTATGCAAACGAAACCAACGCCACCGGAACCATTGCCTTACATTGTGGTCATGATCGACGAACTAGCTGATCTGATGATGGTGGCTCCTAAGGAAGTAGAGGACAAACTGGCGCGGCTGGCGCAGATGGCGCGGGCGGCCGGGATTCATTTGGTGGTGGCGACCCAACGACCCTCTGTTGATGTGTTGACAGGCTTAATCAAAGCCAATTTCCCAGCCCGCATCGCCTTTCAGGTGTCCTCAAAAACGGATTCGCGGACAATCCTGGACGCCAATGGTGCCGAGGCGTTGCTGGGGAAGGGGGACATGCTGTACCTTGCTTCTGGCACCGGTCGCCTTGTTCGTTTGCATGGCTCGTATGTATCGGACGAAGACGTAAGGGCCGTTGTCGAATTTGTGAAACGTCAGGCGTCTCCGTCCTATGAGCAGATGTTGCAATCAATCAAAGTTGAAGAGGTGGTGGCCGAAGAGGCGAAGGATGAACTGTATGAGCAGGCTAAAGAGATGGTATTGAGTACAGGCCAAGCATCGGCCTCCTTGCTTCAGCGTCGGCTGCGAATCGGATATCCACGGGCGGCCCGCCTGATCGAACGGATGGAAGCGGAGGGGATTGTTGGGGCTATGGGGCGTGACGGGAGGCGTGAGGTGTTGGGACGACGAGGGCCGGTGGGAGCAGCAGAGGGATGACTCGCCAGCGGAATTGCCAATGGAACAGTCTCTTGGGTTTTTGTCTCGGAATGGTAGGAATCTTGCCTGCCTGGGCCTCAGAAGGAGGCGTCGATTCATCGCTTCAGGGGGAAGTGCAGGCTCTTGTCAAACACATCCAGGCTCGGTACGAGAAGACCAAAGACTTGCAAGCGGACTTTATTCAAAAGACGAAGATCGAAGGATTCGAACGACCGATTCTCTCCCGTGGCAAGGTATATCTGAAACGTCCTGGCCAATTACGGTGGGATTATCTAGAACCGGCCAACGAGTGCATCTATGTTGCGCATGACGACGTCAAGGTGTATGTGCCGGAACACAAACAGGTGTTGGTGGGAAAGTTGACGCAGATGGCGGCGTCTAAGGCGCCACTTGAACTGTTGCAGGGGGTCGGCAAGTTAGAAGAATCTTTTGACATTCGCCCGACAGAAGGAAAAGAGCGGGGAGCCGGTGGCCTGCCTCTCCTCACCCTCCTCCCCAAAGCCCTGGTCGCGGAGTCAACCAAGACCATCCAAAAAATCGTCATCGAGGTGTTCCCCAAAACTTATTTTTTACGGACTGTCTCTCTCTATGAGCGGAGCGGAAATGTTTCGACGTTTGAGTTTTCAGAGCCGATGGCCAATATGGGATTGGCAGCCAACATCTTCGAGTTTGTTATCCCGCCGGATGTTGAAATCGTGAAGGCTCCGATCCTCAGCGGTCCTTAGGTGGTGGAAACGACGTCTCGAACAGGGTGGGTAATGAAGGATCTGGAGCAGAGGGCAAGGGAGCGAGGTGCCTTCAAAACAGGTCAAGGGGGTGACCACGGCCAGAGACCCGCCCTGCGGCTTTGGTAGGGAAGGCGGAGGGAGCACATCCATGATACGGGCAGTGACGAGTGTAGCAGAAGCAGTGGAGCAAGCGGTGGCGGTGTTGGATAGTGAGCAGTTACAGCGGGATTATTGGGAGCAGGAAGAATTCCTTGTCATCAAACAATTTCTCTCCCGCGCCTATGTGGAAGAGGTCCTAGTGCCGCAAGCAGAAGGGGTGAAAAGCGAGATCAATCGCAATTACATCCCGGGCCATAAAAAGGGGGGCAGTGTCAGCTACTATACTGTGCAGGAAAAGGCTCCTGGCTTTCTGGATCTCTATCGGTCGGAGTCGTTTCGAACGTTCCTTAGTCGACTGACGGGCAAAGAGCTCATGCGCTGCCCGGATCATGATCCTCATTCCTGCGCACTCTATTACTATACGGAACCAGGTGACCACATTGGGTTTCACTACGATACCTCGTACTACAAGGGAGCCCGCTACACGATTTTGATGGGATTAGTCGATCGATCAGTTAGTTGCAAGTTGGTGTGCGAACTCTTCAGAAATCACCCGACGAAGCAACCACGTCGTCTCGAGCTTGTGACCGAGCCAGGAGATCTCGTCATGTTCAATGGCGATAAATTGTGGCATGCCGTTACGCCGTTGGGGGCAGGGGAAGAACGGATTGTGTTAACGATGGAGTATGTTACCAATCCGGATATGCATCCGCTCAAGCGACTCTACTCGAACCTGAAGGACTCCTTTGGTTATTTCGGGCTCAGGACGGTCTTCAAACGAGCGTGGTCTGGTTCCAAGGGGGCTTCCCTCAGGCCATGAGCGCTGCCTGCTCCGGTCGGTCTGGCGGGCAGGACTGGTGGTCTAGAGATGCAAGTGCTTCATGGCGGCGGCGCACAGGATGATAAAGAATCCCATCCACAAGGCAGTGCGCTGAAAGGGAAGGACCTCATAGGTTTCCCCCTCTTCCGGCTGGTCATCGGATTGAAAAATCACCGTATACAAAAACAGGGTGAGCAAGCCAAGCACAAGTAGCAGTTTGATGCAGAAAATGATGAGGTATTTGGCGTGGTGTTGAATGCCAATACCAGTTTGCGACGTAATGATCTGGTTGACGTAATGGACATTGACTCCGCCGGTAACGAGAAGCACGATTAAAACGAGGCCGGCAACCTTTTTGTAGCGATTGTAGAAAGTTTCTGTAATCGGTTTAATGTACTCCTTCGGTACAGCCTGTTCCAGGCCCGGGGTTACTGCCATGACGAGAAACGCGAGGCCGCCAATCCAAATGACTGCCGAAAGGAGATGGAGCCAATGATTGACGATCGGAATGATTGTGGTCAGATCAAGGAAAAGACGTTGGAACGTGTTCATGGGCGATGTACTCTGAACCGTAGAATGTTATGCAGGCAGTGCACGAGCTGTCTGCTAGCATGATGAGCCGTCACACGACGCCATTGGCAGATGCGGAGAAGCGCTAGAATTTGAAAACCGGTGTGTCATTGCCGAAACGTTTTTTTCGCAACTCTTCCATGAGTTCAACGGTGATCACCGAGATGTTGTTCTCTCGGGCATGTTTTTCCACCCCTTTTTTGACCATGGCCCGGAGGAAGTACGGGATGCGACTCAAGCGGAGTGAGGAGGCATCATCCCAGCGAACCGGGGCTTCTTCGGGCGTGTTGAATGCCACCTTGATTTTTTCTCCCCCTTTGGGGGAGTAGAGGCACCATTGGTCCTCGTCTAGCCAATCGCCGTGATCGACATAGGGACGGGCACGGCACCCTCCGCAGAGGTCCGAATACTCACATGCGCCGCATTTGCCCTTAAGCGTGGGGTAACGAAAAGAGTGAAAAATCTCGGAGTGGTTCCACAGATCTACGAAACTCTGTTGGCGCACATTACCTGCTGACAGTGGCATGTACGGACAGGGTGTCAGCTCCCCGTTCGGGGTTACACGAGCGTAGTTGGTGCCGGCTAGACAACCGCCTCCCATGTAGCCGGTGGCCTTAGTGATGGGTGAGGCGGGATCCTTTTCATAGGCTAGCCGTTTGAAGTGCGGGGCGCAGCGGGCCCTGACCAACATCCCTTTGTACTGGTTCTGGCAATGTACCAGGTAACTGAGCGCCTCCTCGTATTGAGCTGGGGTGATATCAGTGAGTTCTTCTCCACGCCCGGTGCACACCATGAAAAACACGTTGAAGACTCGAGCTCCGATCTGGTGGGCCCAGTCCAGGGCGGCAGGCAGTTCACGATAGTTCGTAGGGTTGACACTAAAGTGAATCTGGAATTGGAGCCCCTTGCGTTTACACGCCTCGATACCGGCAACGGCGGCGTTCCACGCGCCAGAAACTCCCCGAAATGAGTCGTGTTTCTCCTGATTCAACGAGTCGATGCTGATCCCTACGCCCATGACCCCAATTTCAACCAAGGCTTGGGCCATCTCATCGTCGATCAACAGACCGTTGGTTCCCAATACCACCATGAAGCCGGATGCGACCGCATGGCGGGTAATGTCAAGGATGTCTGGTCGCATAAGCGGCTCGCCGCCCGTGATAACCAGGAGGCATTCTCTGTTAATCTCAGCAATTTGATCAATCAGGCGGATACATTCCGCGGTGGACAACTCGTCGCGGCTCCCTGATGCTCTCGTTGTGGCGTCAAGATAACAGTGCGCACATTGGAGATTGCATCGTTTGGTAAGGTTCAAAGCAATCAGATAGGGTTTGAAGTCGTCGACAGTTCGACCGTCTCCGAGCGGTGGAAGAGCACGAACGTCGAGCGGCTGACAGGACGAAGCATCCGGTGCGGGAGAGGAATTCAGGATAGGAAGTGCCTTACCCATGCGACCCCGTAGTGATCAGATACGCTCCTCCCCCCAAGAAGGAGCAAAAGTGCCATAAAGGGCCTCGCGGAGAAGAATGCGCTGATTTACGGTCGTCCTTTCCCTGTCAACTCCGCGATCAGACTTTTGAGATTACCGTGTTTCATGGCCTCGGCCATGTAGCCTTTGGCCTGTTCGATCCCTTCGTTGGCGACTTCAAGCGTAATGTGGGTCACGCCGATCTTTTCCGCGTGTTTCAGAATCAACGCCTTTGTGCAGTCCCGCATAAATCCTTCAGGGGCGCGCTCCAGCCGTGCCTGTGCCTCTGGGGTCCAGGTATAAATTGGAGGAGGAGATAACTCATTGGCGGCTGTCTCTTCGGAAGAGCGAGTCCCGTTGCTGAGCTGAGAGGGCTCTTCCGTCTTGAGCCCTAAAAGGGCTTCCGCTTCGGAAGAAGTTCCTGTTCCCTTGTTGGAGAAGATGGGCCGATAGTCTTCGGATGCTGCCTCTTTGATCATGGGAGCGGCAAACTCCAATGTGACGGTGGTCATGCCCAACTTGCGCGCCATTTTTTCGATCTTGGCCTTGGTCCGACGCCGCTGAAACCCAGCGGGGACAGCGCGGATGGCCTCTTTGGCGTCCTTCGTCCACTGCATAGGGACGTCGTCATAGGCGACGTCTGTTTCCACCCCTCCTTCAGCTTTGGCGGCCGCCTCGAAAATGGTCTTATCGACTGGCTTAAAACGCGATCCATCTGCTCCGCAGACGGGGCACTTCACGGGCGTGTCGCCTTTTCCGATGTAACCGCAGCCGTCGCAGACGAAGTAGTTTTGATTCATCCGATCCAAATAGGCTTGCGTTGAATCGGAAACGGGAGGCTTTTCCTCGACGATTTGAGTCATGAGACTACTGAGGCGGGTACCCATTAAATCACGGGCCACTGCATCGTCAGCCTGCATTTTGTTCCGGTCGATGCCGGCTTGATCCAGGCTGCCCCCCAAGGCTCTCATCGCCTCCATAGCTCCCTTGGGGAGGATATGACCGATGGCTGCGTCCACCACCGTGTTACTGATGATGGTATGGCCTTTTTCGATCGCATACCGGTGAATGGCGGTTTTGGCCACCCCTCTGGCAAAGATGGGGATCTTTTCCATGCGGCGCAGCGCCTCCTCAGTCCATGCGATGGTGTATTCGGCTTGAGTGTCGATGGGCGGTACGTATTTTCTGTTTGAAATCAGGATGTGGCAGGGAGCGCTGCGAAGCAGGTTCTCGGTGTTGCTGCCAATATCCATGTCGTCGTCGCTATGCACGCCAACCCGGCCGACGATTAACAGAGCCGGGATGTCTTTTCTGACATATTGAATGATTTTCTCGAAAGCCTTGCCATCAAGCAGGGTCGTCTTGAGGTCAGTCTGTTGGGCTTGGGCTAGTTCGCGTGAAATGTCGAGGTGGGACTGATAGATTTTGGCAAGACCACTGTCGATGATTTCTTCGTGCAGTTTTTCCTGTTCTTTGAAACGAAACACTTTGCCGGCCTCCTCGTTCAGCACGCCGGAGATGCTGTGGAAGGCAGCGTAATGAAAGTAGGGATCAAAAGCGGAAATCGCTTCGACTGGTAGACCGAATGTTTTACCGAGTTGCAAACCTGTCATCAATCCGCCAAATGAATAGGGACTGCCATCCACAGCAACGACGATCTTTCCCGTCAGGGCCGGCTGAAGATTCTTAACGATGAACAGGTCAGCATTGCGGACGCGGCGTGCCAGACGTTCCGTGTTACTGCCGATCACGCTCTCTTTCACCGCACCGATGCCCAAGGCTCCCATGATCACGAGGTCGTACCCGTTTGTGGTGATGTCCTCCACGAGGACTTTCCAATTTCGTCCTTCGAGAGAGCGGCGTTCGATGGCCAGATTGGCCTCCGAGCACTTCCGCTCTACATAGTCAAGGTACGAATCGGTGATGATCTGCAAGCCACGGGTGATCAGTGAGTCATGGATTTGGCGTTGGCGGTCGAGTTCCCGCTCGTCGTGATATTCCTCTGGCAGGCCGGCCTCCATCTGCTTGAAACGTTTATCGTGCATTTTGGCGGCATAGACATGGCTGCCGATGATCTTGGCTCCGAAATGCTTGGCCAGGCAAATGCCGATGTCCACGGCGACGTTCGAATGGTCGGAATTGTCAACGGGAATATAAATGGTCTTATACATGAAGTACGTTCCTCAGGTGCTAAGACTGATCAGACCTCCGTACCGTTTTTGTCTGGTGAGCGCATCACTTCAGCAGAAAAGCATACAGTTACCTACCTCTTGTAAGAAAAAGAATAATAGCACCGGGGGAAATCTGAAAGCAAGGCACCGCTCTGCTAGCGAGGTACCGTCACATCTTCTCCAGCAAGACTCACGCACGGTGCTGGCTCTGCTAACGGATCGCGTTACCTGTTTTCTCACATCGATGCCACTCTAGGTCGGCTCTATTTTTGCTGGAGACAGAGGATGCGCCACGGTTGGGCACCATGATTCGTAATCTGTTGGACTGCGGGAGACTGTCATCGGTGAGCTTGGGTTCCCTCGGCAGGGGGAGCCGCTTGACGACCTGTCAGGTCTCGCGGTCATTTCTGGGCGACGTGGACGGCGACAATCCCGCCGGTGAGGTTTTGGTATTCCACCTGTTGGAAGCCTGCTTCGCGGAGAAGCTGGCACAGCCGCTCTTGATCGGGAAACGTGCGGATCGAGGCCGGGAGATATTCATATACGCCGGTCGAATCGTGGGCGACAGTTGTGCCGATCCAGGGAAGGAGCGTGAAGGAATACCAGTCGTAGAGAGTTCGAAGCCATCCGTAGACCGGGCGGGAGAATTCCAAACAGACGAACCGACCGCCGGGCTTGAGAATGCGGCGGATCTCAGCGATGGCCAGCGGCAAATTGCCGACGTTGCGCATGCAGAACCCCGTCGTTACCGCATCGAAGGTATCATCTGCAAACCCCAACCGTTCGGCGCTCGCCTGCAGACAGACAATCTTGCCGGTCAACCCCTTGTGGGCGACTTTCTTAATCCCTTCTGCTAACATGGCACGGTTCAAGTCGGATGCGATCACACGCCCGTGGGGGCCCATGCGGGGCGCCACGAGAATCGCCAGGTCGGCGGTGCCGGCTCCCACGTCGAGTGCTAAGCCGCCCTCGACTGGCGCCACGAACGAAACAGCGGTTTGCTTCCACCGGTGATGAAGGCCGAAGCTTAAGAGCGTGTTGTTTAGGTCGTACACGCCGGCGATGGCCGTGAACATCCGCTGCACCGCCTGCTCACGTGCCCGGCCGGACCAGGTCGAGACGACCTGGGCTTGCGCTTTGGTCCGTTGCGCGGCAGGGTCCTCAGCTTGCACCATGGGGACCGTGGTAGCATCCGGTTAAAGGTGGTGTCAAGCCGGCTGCTCTGTCGCTGGCCGAAAGCGGTGACGGAGTAGGTCCGAGAGGTGGTTGTCCCGCACCGGAGCGTGCTTCTTTCGGCAAAACGGCGTATCCTCCGCTGGCTATTCACAATCAATCAGATCGTTGGAGTTGGTCAAGCAAAAGAGGGCTGGCGAGGGAAGAACTGTGAAGGAGGTCGTGCGATGTTCGGTTCGCAAGTACTCGAAATAGCCCTGAGTCTCTCGCTGATCTATCTGCAGTTGTCGCTGGTGTGTTCCGTGTTGACCGAATGGATGGCCGGTTTTCTGAATATGCGGGCCAAGAATCTCTGGGAAGGGGTACGCAACTTGTTGTACGACGCCGAAGGATCGGGGCTGGCTCGGCAACTCTATGACCATGCGTTGGTCAAACATTTGGGACGGGCGGGCCGGTTGCCGTCTTACATTCCTTCTCGCGTGTTTGCCATGGCACTGTTTGATGTGGTCGCTCCCCTTGAGGAGTCGTCGAAGACACAGACATTGACCGCGGTGCGGGCTTCTGTCGCCGCCCTCTCCAATGAGCCGGTCAAACGGGTCCTGCTGAACTTGATCGATGAGGCTGGCGATGACCTCAAAAGGGCGCGCGAGAATGTGGAACGATGGTATGACGACGCGATGGACCGCGTCTCCGGGTGGTACAAAAAGAGAGCGCAATCGCTGATCTTTGTATGGGCGTTGGCGGTCACGCTGGCGGTCAACGCCGATACGATTTTGATTGTC
>JANDJK010000072.1 GCA_024330925.1 Nitrospira sp. | reverse complement strand
GTCCGATTGGCTCGATCCTTGAACGTCATCCAGCCGTTGCCGGTCTGCGCAAGCGTGCGCATCATGCGCGCGTAGAGCTCGCGGGCCTTGACCGTCTTGACCGCAAGACCGGCCTGCTCGGCCCGCATATAGGCCTCGTCAAATTCGTCTCCGTAGAGGTCCGGAAAATCCGGCACGGTCTTGGGATCGAACAGGCTCCACGTATCGTCCGCTTCGACTCGTTTCATGAACAAATCGGGAATCCAGTTGGCGAGATTGAGATTGTGCGTCCGCCTCGCCTCGTCGCCGGTGTTGTCGCGCAGTTCGAGAAACTCCTCGATGTCGGCATGCCACGGCTCCAGATACACACAACAGGCGCCCTTGCGCTTGCCTCCTTGATTGACCGCGGCAACCGAGGCATCGAGCGTCTTGAGCCACGGCACGATGCCGTTCGAGTGGCCGTTCGTGCCGGCAATCAGCGACCCACGGGACCGAACCCGATGGTAGGCCAGGCCGATCCCTCCGGAAAACTTCGACAGGAGCGCCACATCCATGTACCGCTGATAAATGCTTTGGAGCGAGTCTTCCGGTGAGTCGAGCAAAAAACAGCTCGACAACTGCTCGTGGGTGGTGCCGGCGTTGAAGAGGGTCGGGGAACTCGGCAGATACTCCAGCGAGGAAAACATCCGATAGAGCTCCACGGCCTCCGACACCGTTTCGGCTAGCGCACAGGCCACACGAAGAAAGAACTGCTGTGGCGTCTCGATCACCAACCGCGAGACAGGATGTTTCAACAAATAGCGGTCATAGAGGATGCGGAGGCCGAAGTATTCGAACTCCCGGTCACGCGTAGGATCAATCGTATCATTGAGCTTCCTGGTGTGTTGCGCCACGAAGCCAAACAGGCGGTCGTTGACCAATCCCAGTTGATGCCCAGCGGCGATGGATTGAGAAAACGCATGGATCTCTTGATTCCGCACCTCCTTGTCGATGTAGGTCGCGAGCAGACGCGCCGCGAGCTTCGCGTATTGCGGTTCTTCGACGATCAAGGCGGCAGCCGTCTGAATCGATAGCCGATCCAGTTCGCGTGTCGTCGCACCGTCATAGAGGCCGCTGATGGTTTTGGTCGCCACCCGCAGCGGATCGACATCCGACAGACCTGTGCAACACCGTTCCACGGCGCGGACGATCTTTACGACATCGACCGGTTCTGTCGAGCCGTTCCGCTTGGTCACCCGCATGGTGCGTTGCGGCGGTTCGTCATCAAGGGGAGGGCTGGACAGCACGGATGATGACGAAGCGGCGAGCTCCTGTACCGCACGCTGTTCGCTGAAACCTTCGTGTGTGTTTGCGTTGGTGTTTGATTGACTGGCCATGCACAATCCTCCTCCCTCGGTCAACCCGACACGATGAACGGTTGGAACACGCGAGGAACGAGGCAGGCACGGGTTGCGAACGCTCCCCAACGGGCTCAGGCCGACCTCTCCCTCCGCGGGTATGAACCAACGCCTGATGGATAGGAAACGGCCGTGAGATCGGAACGGAGAAGAACGAATGAAGAGGTTCCGCACCAACTCAGACCGACCGCCCTCCCTCGAGGCGTCCAGGTCGAACCGGTTTCGGTTATTTCTCCGTCGCCGGGTGCTGGCAGGTCTTCGGGCTCACGAGCATGCCGGCTCCTGCCGGTTTCCTTCTCCACGACTTCCCAGCCTTGAAGGCCAGTGTGTTCTGGGTGGAGTCGTTCTCGCTAACCGCTGCGGGGCAGCCCCGGATTCGCACCGGGTTCCCTCTTCGTCACCGATGACTGTCGGTGAACCAGCACGGGGGGAGTCTAGAAGGGAGTCCGGATCTTGTCAAGGGGGAGAACATCGCTCTTCCGAAAAAAGCGCCCACTCAACCGCCATCAACGAGAGACGGCGACGGCAGATCGACTCTCGTCACTCCCCCTCACAACAGGATCGAGGTTGAACGCGACGCTGATGCGGGGCGCGGTTCCTGTGTACACGTTGACGGCGTGGAACAGCCACCCAGGAAATAACAGACATTGGCCTGAGGAAGGGGTAAAAGACACGCTGGTGCCGGCATCATGGAGTTCGGGTGTCTTATACCGCAGATACGGTGCCAACATCCGCGGCAGGCACCCCCGTGGATCGAACAGCCGCAACTCACCGCCGCAGGAGCCGTTCGAACTGTCGCCCGCATCGACGTAGTACACGCCGGACCAAAAACTGCCGGGATGGGCATGGGTGGCATTGCTCCCCCCCTTGCGATGGACATTGGCCCATACCTCCGCCACCTGCCACTCCAACCGTCGCTCGCTCCCTCTGGCTTCTTCCGCCAATTCCGTCATATGCGAGGCAACCCCGATAACCTGTTCGAGCAGCTCACGCAACGGCGAGCCTGCCCACTCCAACATGGCAAGATCGTGCGGCGACGACCAACCGACCACTTCGGGGTCAGCATGGGCCGGGTGCGTGGCCTCCCGCTCTAAAATCGCGCGCGACAGCTCGGCATTGAGCCGCTCATGCTGGTCAATGGTAAAAATGAGGAGGGGGGTCGCAAACAGCGGGGCGATCGATATTTCGATCGCAGGGGAAGAAACAGCAACGGTCGATGGGTCATTCGACATCGGTACCTACGTCGCTCCTTGATCCAGTGGGTTCTCCTTGCAAAGCCGGCTTTGACACACCCGACGACTTCATCTACCACCTTTTCCCAATCGTTAGCTTGGTTCGGTTTCTTTCCGCATGGCTGCCATTTCATGCCGATTTCTGAATGCACGACATGCGCAAACGGCCCAGAGCTTGGCTCTCGTGGGGATGCACTCTATGATTCGGCATTACTAATGTCAAGCATGGACCAACAGAAGGGAAGCAAGCAGCCATACCCTCTTAGGGCCATCTCCCTCCATTTTGTGTCTTCTAGCGCACCCCCAGTCAGTCCCACAAGACCAACCAGGTCAGCATACCCATTGTCGAGGAACCAAAGGAGGTAGCTATTCTTCCTCGTTCCGGCTACAATGCGACCTCAGATTCGTTGAGCACTTCATGACGACTCAGCCTCTTCGGACCAAACCGGCCCCTGACACTCAACTCCAACGCGCACTCAACACCGCGCTCAATAATCTGGGAGCCGAGGCCGTCGTGGCCGCGATCTTTCACCACAACAATGGCCCCCTCGTCGAACGGGCCTCGCGTGGATTTACCCCTCGGGACATCCAGGCAATTCTCCGCACCTTGTCGGCGTTCGGTACGACCATCCCTGTCCCTGGCACACCAGACGAAGAAACGGATCGAACGATCCGTCTACGTTTGATTACCCCTAGCGCCAAGTCGTTGTTGGCTATCCCCCTCCGCCACTTTCAACGAACATACGGGTATCTCGTCATTGGCAGAAAAGAAGGCACGGTGTTTTCCAAAAAAGACAAGGTCCTGTTGGAACAAACCGCGGATGGTATCACCAAAACACTGGAGCGCGAAGGTCTATTCAACACCGACGTGCTCCTTAGCCGTCCTTATGTCCTACAAGAGCCGGCGGCAGCCGGAACGGAGATGTTTTCCCCTCCGATACGGCACTTTTCACCCGAACTGCAAACCAAAATTGAAGCCGTGCTAATGGAAGCCGCTCAACTCGTTCCCTTCGATCGAGCGTGGGCCTGTTACTACGACCCCCTGGCCGGCAATGTGGAGGTGTTGGGCATTGTTGGTGATGTCAAGCCCGATCCCAAGGATGCCAAAAAGGACCTCAAGCCAGGTCAACGGTTGACGCTCGACAGTTCCGCCGCGGGCTGGGCGGTCCGCCATCGTAAACCTCGTGTTGATCACGATCTAGCCTCCACCCAAGGCCGATTCGTCGATCATAAGCATCTCTACAAAGACCGATTTCACTCCTCATTAGTCATTCCCTTTTTTGTGCGGGGCCAAGTGGGCGGTACGCTCACGTTGGGCTCCAAGGAGCCGCAGCGATATCAAACCACCGATGCCCGTACGCTAGAGCCCGTCATTCTCAAGCTGGCAGATCTGTTTCAGACACCGGCCGTCGCTCCAGCCGCCGTATCCACGATGGACGACGCCGCGCATCAACCGTCGGCCGCGGTCCCACTGGAACCGATCATCCGCAAGCAGGAACGTCAAGCCGCCATTGGAGAGTTTAGCGCGTTTTTGGCCACCGAAATTCGGGAACCGTTGGCTTCGATCCGCTCACAGCTCGAAGAAGTCACCGCCGAGGGTATCCTGGACTTCGATCCCCAGACACGCGTGGAAAACGCGATGCGTGACCTCATCCGTATCGAGGCGATTTTGAACGAGATCCTCGATTTCGCCAAGCCGCTGGAGCTCCATCGCCAACTTTGCCGCATTCCGGAGATCTTGGAAAGTTCGCTGATGGTGCTGGCTACTGACCTCGAGGCGACCCGGATTCACATCACCAAAGAATATCCCACCGTGCTGGCGCCTGTGCGAGGAGACGAGGTCAAGCTGCAGCAGGTCTTTTTAAGCATCTTCCGTAATGCCTATGAAGCCATGACGCCCGGAGGCCATCTTCACATCCAAGTCACCCAACATCGAGCAGGGAAGGGAGTGGATGTGCAGGTTCTCATCAAGAACAATGGTGCGCCAATTCCGGCTGACCTCGTGGACAAGGTCTTCGAGCCATTCTTCACCACCAAACGATCCGGCATCGGCCTGGGGCTCCCCACCGTCAAAAAGATCGTCGAGGAGCATGGCGGGACCATCGCCATCAGCAGTGCGCCCGAGGAGGGAACCACCGTCACCATCAAGCTCCCTGGTGTCAGCAGAGGCCCTTCCTTTCGCCATCGGGGGAGAGGACGCCGGTCCCATCATCGCCGGACCAATTGAGTCGTTCAGATCCTGCTACAGGAGATGGGTGGCCCTCGGAGAGGAGTTGCCCAGCTCCTCCGTTCAAGTGTTGCTTCACGCCTTTTTGTTCTTTCCGTTTGACAGAGCCCCTTCGGCCTGGCTATCATCCCGCTCGTTCGGCACCAGCCCAGGCGCTCGATGTCCTGAAAATGATAGCCGCGACCATCGTCCCTTCATCATCTTTTCATCAAAGGAGTGGAGGTATGAAATTCGTTACCCTCGCAACAACGGCGACGACTTTCGCCGTCTTCTGTCTGATCTCGGTGGCCTTGGCCAATCCAGCTTTGTTGCCCAAACATGAGGGCTACCCCATGAAGAATGCGGAAAGCCCCGTGACCGGTCAAGTGACGGCCAACGATCCCGGTCAATCGGACGCGCACGGCACCGATGCCTTGCTCAAATCCGCAGAATCGGTTAAGAAAACCGAACAACGTCTGGTCAAGACGGACAACCAGCGGATCGTCAGGAACCAAGGAGCGGGACGGTTACCAGCTGTTGATGGTCCCCAGATTACAATCGACCCTCCCGTGAAGGCAGCAACAAAGGTCAACCCAGACAGAAATATTCCCTAATTGCCCATTGGGGCAACGAGGACGATGATAACGTCCCTACGTTGCCCCTCTCTTTACCTCTATGGCCCGCTACAAGCCGAGATCGCGGGCTTACTTCGTCCGTAGACGAAAGCGCCAAGGTTTGCGAGCCCATTCTCCCGCGTACTCCACCCCAATTCGAGGAAGCTGGTCGATGTCGCGACCGGAAACAAAGACTCCTCGATCCTCAAACCAAAGGGACTGTCTGAGAGTCAAATCCCATCGATTGAGTGACCGGTCAATCTTGAACAGTCGGCACAGCCGACCGGGACCATCAATCAATCGACCTTCAACTTCCACTGCTCGGATGAGCACCGCTGCTGGAAAGCCCTCTCGCTCAGTGACGACGTTGAGACAATGGTACATCCCGTAGATCAGATACACATAGGCCACGCCAGGCGGCCCAAACATCACCTCAGTCCGAGCAGTTCTGCCTTTGGACGCATGACAGGCTCTGTCACTCGTTCCCACATAGGCTTCCACCTCAACGATCTTTCCCGCCAACAGTTCCCCGCCATTGTGTCGAACGAGAAACTTGCCGATCAGGTCCCTGGCAACCGTAAGGGTTGGCCTTAAAAAATAAGACCGCGTGAGAACCGGTGGCGTTTCTCTTTGCTCTCCTTCACCCCCATGAGACGGCACCATCATCTCGCTCATCGACCTCCGCCTCGTGCGCTGTTGTGCCCCTTGTCGAGGCATCACTACGCCACGAGCCTTGAGAGCATTCTCAAGCTGTCGTCGCCTGGGAAACGGTGTTCACCCGTGAGTCATGCACCAGGGACAGAGAGTGTATCGATTGAGGGGTCCAACACGCGGTTCGGCAGCAGATAGTTGCACACATAGTCACGCACGGCATCGTCAAGCGAAGTCACTGGACAGTCATAGCCGCTCGCCCGCAATTTTCCGATATCGGCCTTGGTGTAGTATTGATAGCGGGGGCGCAGTTCTTCCGGCATCTCGATAAATTCAATCTTCGGTGCTTTCTCCAATGCCCGAAACACGGCCAACGCCAACTCTTTCCACGTGTGCGCCTCGCCCGAGCCGATATTGAAGAGACCGCTCGCCGTCGGATGGGCAGCTAGGTGCAACGTCATGGCCACCGCGTCTTTCACATACAGAAAGTCCCGCTGTTGCTCGCCATCCTGATACTCCGGCCGGTAACTCTTAAACAGGCGAATGGTCCCTTCCCTCTGGACTTGAACGGTGGCTTTCAGCACCACACTGCGCATGTCGCCCTTGTGGTCCTCGTTGGGACCGAACACGTTAAAGTACTTGAGCCCCACGATTCGGTCGAGCACGCCGGCCCGCCAGGCATACCGATCAAACAAATGCTTGGAAAACCCGTAGGCATTCAGAGGACGCAGCCGATCCAGATCCGGATCGGTGTCGCTCATGCCGCTACTGCCATCTCCATAGGTCGCAGCGGAAGACGCATAAACAAACCGGGCGCCCGTTTCGAGCGCCCAGTGGCAGAGCGTCTTCGTAAATTCGAAGTTATTCTTGATGAGATACCCCACATCCCGCTCTGTCGTTGAGGAACAGGCGCCCATATGGAGGACAATGTCGAATTTGCCCAATGATCCATTGAGCAAACGGGGCAACAGCTCGTCGGCTTCAAGATAATCCTGGAACCGAAGCGGCCCCAAATGTCGCCATTTGTCGGTCGATCGCAAGCGATCAGCCACCACTAGGCGCTCGCAGCCCCGTTGATTAAGTCCCCACACGAGGGCACTGCCGATAAAGCCCGCTCCCCCCGTCACAAGAACGCGGCTTTTTTCATCCAGGCGACTCACACCGCTACCAATCGAGCAGATAGGCAAAGATGAGCGGCGCCACGATGGTGGCGTCCGATTCTATCATGAACTTCGGTGTATCAACTCCCAACTTTCCCCAGGTGATCTTCTCGTTCGGCACAGCGCCGGAATAGGACCCGTAGCTGGTCGTCGAATCGCTGATTTGACAGAAGTAGCCCCACACAGACACCTGTTCCATCCGCAGATCCTGGCTCAGCATGGGCACGACACAGATGGGAAAGTCTCCGGCGATCCCGCCGCCAATTTGAAAGAACCCAATGGAGTGGGCAGCGGACTCACGCTGGTACCACTCGGCCAGCTCGATCATGTACTCGATCCCGCTCCGAACCGTGTGCACATTGCCGATCTTCTTGGTGATGCACTGGGCCGCGTACATGTTGCCCAACGTCGAGTCCTCCCACCCCGGCACAAACATCGGCAGATTCCGTTCCGCCGCGGCATGCAGCCAACTATCCTGTGGATCGATTTGATAATACTCCTTCAACGTTCCCTGACGGAGGACGCGATACACAAATTCGTGCGGGAAGTACCGTTGACCGGCGCGGTCGGCAGCCAACCACTCCGCGAACACGGCTCGCTCCACGCGGCGCATGGCTTCCTCTTCGGGGATACAGGTGTCAGTCACTCGATTCAGATGCCGCTCAAGCAACCGTTGCTCGTCCCGCGCGTTCAGTTCTCGATAATGGGGAATTCGCTCGTAATGGTCGTGGGCCACCAAGTTGAACACATCTTCCTCAAGATTCGCCCCCGTACAGCAGATGGCATGCACCTTATCTTTGCGAATCATCTCTGCAAGCGACAACCCCAGTTCTGCCGTGCTCATGGCACCAGCAATCGCCATCAACATCTTGCCGCCTTTTTCAAGATGAGCCCGATACCCATGCGCCGCATCCTTCAGCGAAGCGGCGTTGAAATGCCGATAGTGATGATCGATAAACTGTGAAATGGACGTGGGTTTCATATGCACCTCTCCTTTTGGTTCGAATCGTTCGGTTTGTGGAGCATCCTCCGCATCGATCGAACCAGCCGGATATTACCTCATGGGCACCAGCCAAGCAAATCACCATTCTCACAAGCTATTCGTTCAAAAATACCACGCCAGTCCTCCCCAAACGGTCCGCTGGTTACCCAGCACCAAGTGGAGTCCATCACGCGGCCGGCCCGTGCTTCAGTCGCGATTCGAACGCGAAGATCGCCTGTTCCCGCTCAGTAATCGGTCACTTTTCCGGTCAAGTGCCGCACGTGGTGGTCGTCCATGTTAGGTGGTGGTCCCAACGGTTTGCCGGCCGTGATCCCACTCCTGCCCGACGAGCTCGTCACAGATCAGATCCCGAAGCGTCTCGGACCGGTTGGTGGAGCCGCGCACCCTGATACGGCTGTTGAAGGCCTCAACAGCTACCGGTCGAGCGAGAGCACCAGACGATTCGATTGTGAACAAAACACGTACCATCCAGCAGGCAAGGTCAAGGAAACGATGAAAGCCTCTATCGAAGCTGGCTAATCGCTCTGAATCGGAACATACAGAACGTTGCCCTGTCGGTTGACGAGCAGCAGGGCGAGATCGGTTGGTTTGAGAGGGTCGGCCAGCCGCTGCAGGGTGGAAAAACTTGAAACGGGCTGCCGGTTGAGTTCGAGAATGACATCGCCCGGCTGCAAGCCGGACATCTCGGCCGGCGCTCCCTCCTCAATATCGATCACGACGACGCCAGTCGTAACGGGCAAGTCCATCTGTCTCGCCAGTGAGGCAGTGATGTCATCGAACACCACACCGGAGAGGGGATGGACGGACGAGGCGACAGATGACGAGAGCTGGGTCTTCTTGATCCGTTCACGCGGCGCCTCTTGGATCACCAGTTCGGCCTGATACAGTCTGCCGTCTCGAATGAGATCGATCTGATGTTTGCTACCGATCGAGGCTTGCGCGATGAGATTACGCAGATGACCGCTGTCCATGACGTCGCGACCACTAAATCGGACGATCACGTCACCCCGCTTGAGGCCAGCCCGCTCGGCCGACCCTTTCGGCTGCACGTCCGTCACGATCGCGCCCTTGATGTCCGGCAGGCGGAAAATTTTAGCCAGCAGCGGGCTCACATCCTGGGTCGAGGCTCCGAGAAATCCCCGCACAACCCTCCCTGTTTTAAGCAAGCTCTGCATCGCGGCGCGGGCCATGTTGCTGGGAATCGCAAAACCGACCCCCACGTTCCCGCCGGTGGGACTCGCAATCGCCGTGTTGATGCCCACCAGCTCGCCGTGGATGTTGACTAGGGCGCCACCTGAATTGCCCGGATTAATCGGTGCGTCGGTTTGAATGAAGTCTTCGAAATCCGCCACCCCCACGTCCGCCCGCCCCACCGCGCTCACGATACCGAAGGTCACCGTGCGACTCAGTCCGAGCGGACTGCCGATCGCCAGGACAAAATCACCCACCGCGAGCTTGCTTGAATCACCCCACGTCGCTGCCGAAAGATTCGTTGCGTGAATCTTGACCACTGCCACATCGGTTTTCGGATCACTCGCCACCACTTTCCCCTTGAACTGGCGACGATCAGACAAGATCACCTCAACATCAACCGCGTCGGCCACCACGTGGTTGTTCGTGACGATCAATCCATCTGGCGAGACGATCACGCCGGACCCTTGACCATACTGCCGGCGCATCGGAGGCTCCTTGAACAGCCCGAACGGCAACGCCTCATCAGTGAAGGCCTGCTCTCGCACCACCACGGTAGAGGCAATGCTCACCACCGACGGAATGACCTTGCCAGCAGCGGCCTTCACTTGACTCTGCAAATCCTGGACGCCGGCCGCGCGGACATCCGGCGCAGCAAGCATCACCCAGGCAAACACAGCCCACCCCGTCCTCATACCCCAGACGGCCCATCCCCTCATCAACCAACACTTGTTCACTGTCCACACTCCCTTTTGATCATCGACTCCAGATCCAAATGACAATACTGGGCGAACCTATCATAGGAAACCAGCTTCTGCACGGTATTCGACAGAGCCGTCTCCTGGACAGAGAAAGGAGGAAACGGTCTTTGTTAGAACCACAGCCGCACACCCGCCACGAATCGAATCTGGCTTGGATTCCCTCCTGCTTCCCGCACCAGGGTCGCGGTCTCGCCGAAACTCCGGTCAATCGAGAATCCGACGTAGGGAGCGAATTCCCGCCTGATCTCATAACGGAGCCGCAGCCCGAACTCCAGATTGTTGAGCCCGGAGCCGGTGGTAAATCGCT
>JANDJK010000071.1 GCA_024330925.1 Nitrospira sp. | reverse complement strand
AGATGAAGGGAAACGGCGACAGTGAACGACAGTTCTCGGAGATGACTGTCGAGACCATGATGGCCGATATCGAGGCTGCCATTGACTACCTGGGTCGATTAAGTGGGCTTGAGCACAATATTGGCTTGCTGGGATTGCGGCTTGGTGCCACCGTTGCTGCACTGGCTGCTGAACGACGCTGGCAGGTCGGCAAGTTAGTCCTGTGGAACCCTGTTGTGGATGGCGCTCAGTATATGCAGGAGCTGTTGCGGAGCAATCTGACCACCCAAACCGCCGTCTACAAAGAAATTCGCTACAACCGAGAAGCATTGGTGAAAATGATGCGTGAGGGGGCGACCGTCAACATCGATGGATATGAATTGGCCTATCCCTGCTATGAGCAGGTGTCAGCGGTTAATTTGAAAGAAGGTTCCAAGCGATTTGGCGGTCAAAGCTTGATTGTTCAAATCGGAAGAGACGGACAGCCGATCCATCAAGATCTCAAAGCGTTGCAACAGACCTATCAAACGGCAACTATCTGTTCCGTGGTAGAAGAACCGTTCTGGAAGGAGATTAAACGTTGGTATCGGGCCGCTCCGAATTTATTTGACGCCACATTGGCATGGATGGGGATCTCATGAAGCAGGACATCGTTCCAGTGACGTTCGTCAACAAAGCCGGGCAGCGCCTTTTTGGCATGGTGCACCAGCCTGCAGTGCGATGTTCGTCGGGAACGGCGATTTTGCTGCTATCGCCTGGAGTGAAGATGCGTGTGGCGCCCCATCAACTCTATGTCAATATGGCCAAGCGATTTGCTTCGCTGGGGTACCCGGTGTTGCGATTTGACTTCTATGGATTGGGAGATTCTGAAGGTGAAGCCGAAGAAGAATATCTGGCCGACCTGTACGGCGCAGTGCAGGTCGGACGATATGTGGATGATACGATTGCTGCCATGGATTGGATGCAGCAAACATACGGCATCGACAAGTTTATCGTGTCGGGATTATGTGGGGGCGCAATCACGGGGCTGTTAACCGCATCGAAGGACCGGCGGATCCAATGTTTGCTGGGACTGGCGATTCCCGTCATCCTCGACGGCACACATATCGACTTTACCAAATACATGACGGATCAGCAGTTGAAGGAAACCCGAGACGGCTACCTACGAAAGTTATGGGATCCACGTGCGTGGCGTTCATGGGTCAGGTTTCTGACGTTTCAGAGTCACTACAGTCTGATTTTCCGCTCGCTGTTAAAGCCGCTACTTGAGAAAGTGTCCAAGGCAAGTCCAGCGCCATCCTCGCCTGATCCGAACGAGCCCAAAGACAATACCAATCCATATTTCGCACCGGCCTTTTTCAACATGCTCTCGACAGGGCGGTACATTTACTTGGTCTTTGCCGGCAGCGATCGGCTTTTGTGGGAGTACGAAAAAAAATTCGTTGAGCGGCATCGTGAACGATTGGAATCGTATCCTGCCCAATATGCCATGCACGTCACGAAAAACGCCAACCACATCTTCTCGTTCCGGGAGTGGGAAGAGGATATGTTGGATCAATGTTGTCGATGGTTGGTAGAGCTGGAAGAGAAACTGAAAGAAGGGACCGTTGTTTCGGGGATGACAAGATGATGACAGTGGCGTCTCAGATCAAAAAAGGAGTGGTCGATCTCTATTGGACGCTCAGGGGAACGACCATCCCTGTGCCTGTTCTTCCTCTTCAGCCGAGATCCGTCCTCTTTGTCTGCAAAGGAAATATTTGTCGTAGTCCGTTCGCTGAACAGGTAGCCAGGAAGCTTGTTCACGAGCAGATGGGGAATAGGGGGGAGCCGATTGCCTTTCGATCCGCCGGTTTGCATGTAACCACTTCTAAGACGCCGCCGGACATGGCTCTCTCTGTGGCGCGTCGGTTTGGTGTTTCATTGGATAATCATCGATCTCAGCCGATCTCACACGAACTGGTCGCCACTTCCGATATCATTATCGCCATGGAAGGGTGGCACTATGATGAACTGCGATTGCGATTTACCGGATGCAAGGAGAAGGTCTTTCTTCTTGCATTGTTTGCGAAAGAAGCGTCGGCTCGATTCGGCTATGAGGCCTTCAACATTCCAGATCCCTACGGGGGCTCGCAACAGATATTTGAACAATGTTTTGAGAAAATCGAGCAAAGTGTCAAAACGTTGCTGGCTGAGCTTCAAGTGAAGCGGTAAACAAGGAAACGGCCTTACGATGATAAGCCGGCGAATACGCCATCAGTTGGCATATATGCTGTCGGGCGAGAGGCCGGCTTCGGTGTTTCACAAGATACGTCTTCGTCTCAAGTACGATTGCTATATTTCCCTGAAAGCCGACATTTTTCATGCCGACCAGATCGTCTTGGACGAGGGTGTCTACATCTATCAATACGCGTTACTCAATTTGAACTCCCGTCAGTCTACCTATTCTCCCAGTATCAAAATAGGCAAGCATTCTCGAGTTCTGCCTTACGCCAAAATCATCCCGCAACAAGGATTCGTCAAGATCGGCGAACAGTGCACCGTTCAGTATGGATGTCTGCTCTATGGAGTGGGAGGCCTCGAGATAGGCGACAACACAAGAATCGCGGCCTATACCGTCATCAGCCCGATGAACCATATTTATCAGGATCCCAGTGTACCAATCTGGCAACAAGGTGAAACCGCTGTGGGAATTAAAATAGGAAGCGATGTATGGATCGGGAGCGGATCAAAAGTTCTCGACGGTGTTACCATCGGCGATGGCTCCGTTATCGGAGCCGGCAGTGTTGTGACAAAAAGTATTCCTCCGTTTTCCGTTGCAGTCGGCGTTCCGGCGCGGGTGATTAAGCAACGGAGAACATCGACGCGATAGACTGTGCATCGAGCGCATCCCCTTTCGTCCTAATCTCAAAAATCTTACAGCAACACAACCATGCCTCGCACCATTCTTTATCTAGAGCGCAACAGAGATGGAACAATCGGCGGTTCTTACCGGTCTCTGCTTTATCTTGTCGAACGCCTCGATACACAGCGTTATCGTCCTGTTGTGATGTTTTACCGAGATCATCACCTGATCGACGAGTTCAGAAAAGCCGGCTGCAAGGTCTTGTTACTCGACTATCCGGACGCTGTGCGATTAGTCAGGGACGACAGGGCTGATGACAGTTCGGCCATAAAATATCTGCGCGGAGCAGCGCTGGTGTTTCAGAAGATCATCAATTTTTTCCATGGAACAGTGCGAGTATTTTTGCGGGATTTCTTTCTCCTGCTGCGGGAGCGTATCCATCTCGTCCATCTCAATAATGGCATGTTTACCGAACCGGAACTGCTGTTGGCTGCGAAACTGCTGGGTGTGAAAACTGTGGTTCACCAACGAGGGATTGGACCGTTACCTCGATCGGTCAAGTGGCTTACATACTTCGTGGACCATGTGATCTGTGTTTCCGATGCGGCGAGGATGAATCTCATTGAACACAGAGTTCCCTCTGCGAAGTGCACTACCATTCATAATGGCATTGATCCCGATAAATTTTTAGGTGGGATCACGCGATCTGCTCAAGAGGTCAGAAAAGAACTGGGGATCGATGAAGATTGTCCTGTTATTGGTGTGGCAGGAATGATTCGTCGGTGGAAGGGGCAACTTGTGCTTGTCAAGGCCATGGAGCAGATCAGCAAAAAACATCCTCAGGCACGGTGTCTGATCATTGGCGGTATTTCAGATCAGAATCCGTTTGACAAAGCATATCTTGAAGAGATTCAAAGTTTCATCCGTGATCACCGTCTTGAACCCTGGGTCAAGATCATCGACTACCAACCACGTATTGCAGAATATATACAAGCGTTCGACATCATGGTCCATACGGCGATCGATCCCGAGCCATTCAGCCGTGCTGTCCTTGAAGGGATGACGCTTGGGCGAGCGATGATTGCGACGAGAACCGGAGGGACGCCCGAAGCGATCGAAGATGGAGTGTCTGGGATACTTGTTCCTCCCAATGATCCCAATGCATTAGCCGATCAAATCGATAGGTTGCTTACTGACATCGCGTTACGGCGTCGTCTGGGAAATGAAGCCCTGAATCGTATTCGAGACCATTTTATGATTGAAACAAATGTGAGAGCAACTGATCGCTTGTATCGGTTACTCTTGCACGAGTAGTGATTCTGGTACACTGCAGATCAACGTTCATAGCTTATAGAAGACTACGATGGCGGTTGAGTCGAGAAAGATTATTGGAGGATTCGGGTGGATCACGCTTGTGAAGTATTCGAATGATATTCTCGGCTTTCTCACAACATTGCTGTTAGCCAAGCTGCTTGTGCCTGAAGACTTTGGGTTGGTGGCCGTCGCCGGTATGACCATCGAGGCCTTGCGGATCTTTAAGGATCTGGGACTCAGCCAGGCCCTGATTTATCGCCAAGGCGATATCGAACGAGCCAGCCACACGATGTTCGTGATGGTGATCGTGCTCAACGTCATCGTGTTTTTGTGCGCGGTGCTCATCTCGCCGCTTGCCGGTAAATTTTTCAATAATCCGCAGGTTGTGCCCATCATCATGATCATGGCGTCTAACTTGATCTGGACCTCCATCAGGGCTGTGCCTGATGCTTTGATGAACAAAGAGCTGTCTTTCAAGAAACTGGTCGTACCAGATGTCATTCCGGTCTGGGTTGGATCGCTTGTCAGCATTGCTATGGCCTACCAAGGGTTCGGTGTGTGGAGTTTGGTCGTGCGATCACTCATCATTTCTTTGGGAAGCATGGTCTTGATTTGGCCCTATACCTCCTATCGACCGGCTTTTCAATTTGATCGAACGGTCGCTCGCGAGCTGATGAACTATGGGAAGCATATCGTGGGCTCTTCCGTCATGATGGTTGCGGTATACAATATCGATAAGTTCTTTATCAGCAAGTTGGTCGGCGTGGCTGCCCTTGGGCTCTATACGATGGCGATGCACATTGCTAACTTGCCGATCAATCAGTTCGCCCATATCGTCTGCCGATTGATGTTTCCGGTCTTTTCAAAAATGAATCGAGAGTCCGAAAGCTTGAGGCAATCGTTTCTTCAAACAATTCGTTATACCGCCTGCATTACCTTTCCTATGGCTATAGGCATTGCAATCTATGGACCGGATGCGATTGACATGTTCTACGGCGACAAATGGTCTGCCGTAGGATTGCCGCTCACAATTCTTACGGGTTATGGTTTATCTCGATCGTTGAGCGTGATCATTTATGAAATGTTCAAAGCGACGGGAAGGCCGGATTTAATGCAGTTTTTTGTCTTGGTGCGATTGGGGTTGATCGGTCTTTTGGGAATTCCAGCTCTCTTATGGCTTGGGCTCCCTGGAATTTGCTGGCTGATTACAGGCACATACGGCATTGTTCTGGCGCTTGAGATCAACAAAGTCATGAAACTGCTCAAATGTTCAATGGGCGAATTTGCTCAAGCCTTGAGCCTTCCCCTGCTATTATCAGGGAGCCTGATTCCACTGGTCTACTGGGTGGTGCGGGTTGGCTTTGGCACGATGGGGCCTGTGCAGGTAGTCGGCGGCATTGTAATGAGCGGTCTTGTGTACATAACGGCTGTTTTTTTGATTGACAAGGTTTTGGTTGCCGAAGCGAAGAAACTCCTGTTCTCTACTGCCTAACGAAAATAACGAAAACTCACAGTTACCTGTTCGATCTCCTGTGTGTAAGAAGCGGATGGTGATCGTTCATGCCCGAATGGCTCATCAAGATACTATTGGCTGTCTATACCAGAATTCCTCCCTCGCTGCGGCCTGTTCTCAAGGAATGGTTTGCGAAGATCGTCTTGCGGGTCGAGGCGCTGGTCAAGCGGCGTCAAATCGTTCAGGGGAAACGGATCGAGTTTCTGGATTTTGAAATTGCTCACCTAGTGCCCTTTGAGCTACTCGGGCCTGGTCCAGATGAAATCTTGGTGCAGGCCGAATGTAGCCTGATCAGTCCGGGGACCGAGCGAGCGGTCCTCTGCGGTCTCCCGGGCGCGCGCAGGGGGTTTCCCTATGTGCCAGGTTACTCGACGGCTGGGAGAGTGATCAAAAAAGGGAATGCGGTCAAATGGGTCGAGATCGGCGATTTAGTTACCGGTCGCATCAAACATGCCAGTTATGAGTCGGTGGCGGCTAACAAAGTCTTCAAGGTACCTGCTGGTGTCACGGCCGAAGAGGCGTGCTTTATTGAACTCGGGATTATCGTACTCCAAGGCATCAGAAAGGCTGCCATCAAACCAGGCGAACACGTCGCTGTCGTAGGGCAGGGTCTCATTGGGCAGCTTGCGAATCGTCTGGCTCGCCTTCTCATGCCGGCGTCGCTGATTGCTGTGGCACCGAGTCGGAATCGAGAACGGCTGGCATTGTTGCCCGGCGGTGCCGATCGCTATCTATCGATTAATGAAGATCCTGCATGTGTGCATGCGCTTGAAGCCGATGTCGTTATTGAAGCGGTGGGGACACCGCAGGCGAATGTAACGGCTATGCACTGTGCTCGCAAGGGGGGGCGAGTTGTGTTGCTCGGTAGCTCAAGGGGCCTCACGCGGGATTGGGATGTCTGGAACGTTTCACAGAAGAAACATCTGACGGTCATCGGAGCCCATATCAGCGACATGCCCGAAGTGGATGCCAGCCCCCTCAGATGGACGTATGAACAAGAAGGTCGATTGTTTCTCGAACTTCTTCATGAGGGTCGATTAAAAGTTGCGGATCTTATCACGTGGAGAGCGAAACCGGAAGAGTGTAACGCCGTGTACGAGGTGCTGGCGGAAGGGGGACGTGATCATGTTGGAATCACGTTTAACTGGGTGTGCAAAGAGCGGTGAGGTCATAAACTCCTCACCAGAGTGCTGACAGGAGATCATGAAGGAGGAAGCGATGGAACCATTACGAATTGGCATCGTGGGGGCTGGTGCGATTGCCCAACGGAATGCCAAAGAAGCCGCCGCTTCCGGGGCGGCCAAGATAGCCGGCGTGTTCGATCTGAACCATAAAGTGGCCCGAGATATGGCCAAGGCGTTGTCTGCACCGTTCTTCCCGAGCTATGACGCGTTGCTTGCAAGTTCAGATGTGGAGGCAGTCCTGCTCTCCGTCCCCCATTATTTGCATAAACCTATGACGATCGAGGCGGCGTCTAGCGGGAAACACGTCTTGGTTGAAAAACCGATGGCAAACACGTTGGACGAAGCCAGAGAAATGATCGCCTGCTGCGAACAAAACCACGTCCAACTCACGGTCAACTATAGTTTCCGATATTTGCCGAAGATTCAAAAAGCCAGGCAACTGGTTCAAGAAGGGGCGTTGGGCGACATCACAGGCATTCAGATCATTGCCCATCAGTTTAAAGACCGAGGCTACTGGAGTGGAGCCAGAAGCAATTCTCCCGATGACTGGCGTGCCTCAAAGGAGAAATGTGGCGGTGGGTTTCTTATTATGAATGTATGTCATGTGATCGACTATCTCTACTTCGTGACTGGTGTGAAGGGGGCTCGTGTATATAGTGAATACGCGACGCTGGGATCTCCGGCCGAGGTTGAAGATATCATCAGCGTAACGGCTCGACTATCCAATGGGGGAATCGGTTCGATCAGTGCCAGTTCGATTATGCGAGGGGCTGATCAAGCTGAAGAGCGGATCTGGGGGACAAAGGGAACTCTTATTCTCGATCCTGACGGGCTCTCGTTCTATTCCACACGGCCGATTGATGGCAAAAGGCCCGGCAAAATGTGTCGGTACACGAAATTTCCGAACGTCAGTTGGACGGCTGAATGGGTGAAGGGCTTTGTAAGGGCCGTCCGCGAGGGGACGAAGCCGGACATTTCCTCTCAAGAGGGGTGGGACAATCTGGCGTTTATCTCTGCTGCGTACCAGTCGATGGAGAAAGGAGAACCGGTCGAGGTTGCGCCGTTCCCCGCGTCGACATCATGTGGAGCGTGAGCTATGGGATTGTGTGAAATTGAGGTCAAGATTGAAAAGATCGGTTCTTCGTTTGGAGGGGGGGGTGATTGTCTGGCTTATGGAGTGGGACGAGCGCTCGCAACCAATGGGGACAAGACTGCCGGCCGGAGCGACGTATGGGTATTGACGGTGATAGATGATCGCTCGTCCTCGACGATTGTGGTGCCGGAGACAGCATGCTTCCCCGTGCCATCATCGCTGGAGCACGATATGGCGCTGCTTGCGGTTCCGCTTGCCGCGGCATTGAACGTGTGGGATCGCCTTCACTTGGAATTAGGGGAGATCGCAGTCTATACGGGGGGTCATCACTGCTCGGATCTTATCGGGCTTGTCGCTGTTTGGCGAGGGGGGACCCCCGTGATTCGCTTGGGCAATGGAAGTGATGGTGAGTCGGTATCTGTGGGTACAACAATCGATCTGTCGAAGGCTGATCCGGACGAAGTTTTGGGCATGCTGCGAAAGCGTGTTGAAGAGAAACCGGGGTTTGCGGCTGTCGATCTGAGCGGGAGACCGGAACTGATCGATGTGCTGTTCGAGGCGATGCCCCGATGGGGGAGACTTATGTTGGCCGGACGGCCCCAAACACCGCTGACGGTTGATTTCTACAATAACGTCCATCGCAAAGGGGCAACCGTGGTATGCGATATGTTCGATCCTGCCTTACTATTGAGAAACAAAGATCGTGCGATCTATCTCTCCGCAGCATTTCGTCTTCTGGAAAATAAAGAGCGGGCCGAGGTGTGCGCTCGTGTAGTGCGGGGGCATCGATTGTCCTGACGGGGCTGTGCAACAACCTTTCCCAGAAAGGCTCACGACAGCATGAAGCCCATCTCGATTCTCCATCTGCGGGACACGTATGAAATCGGTGGCCCCGGGAAGACAATTCTGGAAACGTATCGTGCGATCAATCGTGAACGATTTCAACTCCATTTAGGCGTGTTTCTTCGCAGGGGAGAGCGCGATGATTCACCCTTCATCGCCGAGGCTAGGCGTCTCGGCATGCCGGTGCATCGTATTGATGGATTCCATCAATATGACCCCCGTATGATTGTGCAGCTCAATCGAATTGTTCGAGACCACCATATCGACATCGTCCATGCGCATGAAGTGAAATCAGACGTGATTGCGTACCTTGCCTCGAGACTGAGACCGGTTCCGATCGTCACAACGTTACATGGTTGGATCGGCAATAACCTGAAAGGCAAGGCCAAGATCGTACTGGATAAGTGTGTTGTGCGAGGATTTGATCGAGTGATTGCGGTGTCCAAGCAAATAGAACAAGAATTGCTCAAAGCAGGAGTGCCCAGAGAACGACTGCGTCTACTGCATAATGCGATTGTGATCGAGCACTATCAACGAACCGGCAAGCGCGGGGTGCTTCAAGAGGTCGTGGGCCGGCCGGTGGATGGTCCCATTATCGCCAGTGTGGGACGGCTTAGTCCGGAAAAGGGTCATAGCGATCTCATCGAGGCCATTGCCATGGTGAGGGAATCGGGCCATAAGGTGTCGCTTGTTCTAATTGGTGATGGGCCCGAACGCCAGAAACTTGTGCGGCAGATAGAAAAACATGGGTTGCAAAATGTCGTCCATCTGCCTGGCTATGTTCAGGCGCCTCATCGGATCCTTGAAGAAGTCGACCTCGCGGTCCTTCCCTCACACACGGAGGGCTTGCCCAATGCGGCATTGGAAGCGTTATTGATGGACGTGCCGGTTTTGGCGACAAGGGTAGGGGGTACACCAGAGGTGATTATTGACGGGGAAACCGGCCGGTTAGTCGAGCCCCATTCGCCACGAGCGCTGGCGGATGGCATCGTAGAGTTTCTCTCCGCCCCTCAAGCTTGGAAGCAGATGGCGGCTAAAGGCAAAGAACGAGTGGTTACTCACTTTGACTTTGAAGCCAGAACACGCAAATTAGAAGCGATCTACAAAGAAGTACTGCGCGGATTAGCCTAGACAATGGCATATTACGGAATTATTCTGTTCTTCATATTGGAGTATGTTCAACTGGGAAATTATGTGCCTTTCCTTCTTGCCTTACATTTGAATTCGATTGTTCCGCTTGGCACATTTTTCTGGTCTCTAATCAGTAGTGGACCGATCAAGGTCTCAGATGTGTTGGCAAGCACCAACGCACGCTGGTTTTTCTATTTGCTCACCTTGATAGTGATATCGGGCTTCACTTGCGATGTGAAGCACTATGCGCTCAATGTCCTTGAAGGGGTTTTGGGCTATTGCCTCGCCTATGTCTTTTTGAGAAAAGAACTATATTCGATGACTAGACTGAGGGGAATATTTCTAACCCTCGTGTTAGCTCATGTTGCGATTGGGTTGCTGAATCCGGAGTTAATGGCTGGCGATGGTCAACGTCACTATGTCACGGCGGGCTATTTCTTAGGAGACGGCAATGATTTCGCCCTCTCGCTCAATATTACGATCCCGTTTTGTTTGTTTTTGATGCTGAATTCGGAAAGAAAAGTAGGCAAGCTGGTGTTTGCCGGATTTTTGTTTTTGCTGGTGGCGGCAGTGGTCATGACCCAGTCACGAGGGGGGATTCTGGCCCTTTCCAGTATAGGTTTCTATTATTGGCTCAAAAGCGAAAGAAAAATACTAGGGGTAATCGGCATC
>JANDJK010000070.1 GCA_024330925.1 Nitrospira sp. | reverse complement strand
GCATTTCGAGCGCGAGGCATTTCAAGCCTCTGCCGAGGTCGTGAGCCGGTTGGCCGCTCAAATCCCGGACATCGACAACCATCCTGACGGCGTGACCAAGGAGCCCCGAAGGAAGGCCATCTGCCATTGATCGATCACGAGCTTGTCAAGAACACGCCTTCAGAGGACTGCGATGATCAAGCAGCATCCTGGCAAACCGGACGGTGAACTGGGCGTGCTCATCAGCCTGATCGTCTCGCTCGGGATGATCATCCTCGCTGTAGCAGGCGTGTGGCTGTGGAACACGCTCCACGATCTCATGGGAGCGATCTTGTCCATGGGTTTTGTTGGGTTTTGTTGAGATGCCTTTAAAAAAAAAGCGATGAGTCATCGGATGACCCGATAACTGCCTCGAACCTCGCTGTTTGTTTGGAGCGTGTGGTTTGTCGAACGGGTCACCGAAAGCGCCCACGCTGCACGCTTCTGCCTTCCACGATTGTAGTTGGAACGTGGTGACACGATTCGTGGATGGCCTGCCACCAGTGCTCAACGGCGATGCCGTCTCACCGTCTCTCTCCGTGATCTTCTACTACTCGCCGGCAGCCGGTTCGCTGTTGTACGTCATCGTCTCGCTGATTGCGCTCTCATATACAACAGGGAGCCGCCTGCAATGGGCAGGTTCATAAGGATCGGGCTCATGTACTCCACCAGCATGATCCTGCCCCCTGCTCATCGACGCGCGGACCTGAAAGGGCAGATGAACGAACCCGGGCAAACGAGTGTTACTTCTTGATCTGCTCGCTCAGGTAATTTTCGACGCCGACTTGTTTGATTGTCCGCAGTTGGGTTTCGAACCAATCGATGTGTTCTTCCGAATCCACAACCAACTTTTCCAGGAGATGCCGCGTCGTGAAGTCCCCCACCATGGAGCAGTGGGCGATCGCTTCCTGCAGCAACTTGACATCTTCTTGCTCAAGCTTCAAATCGACGTTGAACAGGTCCTGCACGCTTTCCCCTGACTGGACTACTCCAAGTTTCTGCACATCCGGAGCCCCCTCTAGATAAAGCATATGGTCGATCACTTTCGACACATGCGCAGTCTCCTCGGTCATGCGCTCATGCAACTCGTGCTCCAGCCGCTCGTAGCCCCAGTTATCACACACGGCGGCGTGCAAGAGATAGTGATGGATGGCTGTCAACTCAAGCGTTACGACTTTCTGCAACAGATCAAGCACACCCTCTTTTGCTTTCATGGGATACCTCCTTGCCGGGAACCTGTTGGTTTTGAATCAGCACTCAGAGGCTCGCACATTTTATGTTATGGGGCTTCCCTCATCCTTCCTTTTTAATCTGCTCACTCAAGTAGTTTTCCAACCCAACCTGCTTGATCAATTCCAACTGCGTTTCGATCCAATCAATATGATCATCGACATCTTTGGCCATGTCCTCAAGCATATGCCGAGTCGTGAAATCTCCCACCGTCGAGCAATGGGCAATCCCTTCGCTCAATAACGCCAACATGTCCTGCTCGGTTTTGAGATCCAATTTGAATTGCTCCGGAACAGTCTCACCAACCTCAACCTTGTTCATTCGCTGAACATTGGGAACACCTTCTAAATAGAGAATGTGACCGATCAAGTCGTCGGCGTCTTTCATTTCGTCGATACTGCGACTGCGGATTTTGTGGTAGAGCCGCTCATACCCCCAATTTTCACACATCTTGGCGTGGACAAAATACTGGTTGATAGCAGTGAGATTCGCCGTCAAGAGCTTATTTAGGAGAGTAAGCACTCCTTCTTTCGCTTTCATAAACCTTTCCCCCTTTCTGAACTCATCACGTAGGAATCGCCTCGCCCTGACGCGCCCCACAGGATGAGATGCTGTGAGCAATGACAATTTATTTTTTAGTCATTATTCTCGGTTTTCGATTATTCGTCAATCGGAGGATTGTGCTCTTGCTGAAACACACACTCATTTTCATCAAGAATGATTCTCGATCGTCCTCTCATTTCCACCATTGGCTGAACCGTCGCTTCCTTGCTCCGGCGAGATTGCACCGTGTCACTACTTCCTCAACAGAGCTCCTCATTTTATGGGAAGCGACGCTCGACAAAGAGGCCACAGCAAGCCATGACAACGCTCTTGAAAGAACTTGCGAGAGGATGGTAAGTTTGTCGGGTTGATGGTGCCTTCATCCTCTCCCGCGGAGCACTATCGAATGAATAAGCGAATAAGACGATTCGTGTTGTTCGCGCTTGTTTCACTCCTCGGACTGTCCCCTGAGGTGGCTACTGCTCATGGAAAAGTTGAATTGGAAGAAGATGTCTGTGTGCGGCGGCTAGGTGGAAGTATGGTTCACCTCAGCGCCTACCAGCCGCAGTGGGCGCCCAAGGCGGAATACTGTACAGAAATTCCTGACGAAGGGGATACGTTCCTTGTCATCGATCTTATCGACCCAAGCCTTCGCAAAATTCCGGTTGGAGTGCAGCTTTTCAAAGCATCAAGCAGCTCGTCGTCCGACCAAGTCGATGAACAGCCCATTATTTCCTGGAAACCAACCTCGCATCCCGATGGCATCGTGCGGGGGGAAGCAATCTTAGAAAAAGGCCTCTATAAATTGATCGTGACAGCAGAAGGGCTTAGTCCGTCGTATTACATTTTGCGAGTACAGCAAGTTGACTATTCCCAGATCAGCCGAAAAATTGTCGGGCCGCTCGTTGTGCTGTTGGTCCTTGCCATTGTGGGATATGAAATCTCAAAAACGGGGCGGTTCCGCAATTGGTGGGCTTCTCGCCGAACTTAGCTTGCACCAGAAGCTGAAAAGGCCGGTAAGTGAGGCGTTTGAAGTGGTGGCTCAACATAACAATGGATAGAAAAAACGGCTCGCTCCCGTGCACCTTAACAAAAACAAGGTTTTCACCCTTCTAAATTTGAGAGGCTTGAACATGCGGAGGATTGGGGTGTTGAGGTATTTTATTATGTCCCTCGTTCTTTTCCACAGTGGAAGTAGCTGGGTGACGGATGTGCAGGCCCACGGCGGACTTTCGATGGCCGAAGACATGTGCAAGCTGACCGTTGGTCCTTACATGATGCACTTTACCGGCTATCAACCAACCAGCACCCAGGAGAAACAGTTTTGCGAAGACATTCCCGCCACTGGCGAGACAGTCGTGGTATTAGACTACATTGAACAGGAGCTTCGCAGTTTGCCCACAGAAGTTCGGATTATCAAAGACACAGGCTCCGAAGAAAACCTTGACGCGATCACCATTTTGCATCTGCCCCCAAAGGTCTATCCTAATGGCTCCATTAACTTTACCTATACCTTCGAACAGCCGGGTAAGTTCGTCGGTATTGTGACCGTCGGCGAGAATCCGAAATACGTCTCTCGTTTCCCTTTTTCCGTCGGAGAGCTAAACATTGCTTCCAAGCTAATGAATATCTACATGGTTCCTGTCCTGGCACTCCTGGTGGTAGGAGCCATCTTTTTCTTCGTCCGCGACCGTCAAAAAACATCGAGCGCCACTGCGTAATGAAGCGTAATGCAAAATGTTGATGCCTGGTCATGTGTCGCTCTCACTGCCGCAGGAAGATGTTTGCCTTGTCAGATGCAACGCATAACGACTATGGTTTCAGATCGTGAGGACTCTTATGCAATCACGACGTAATCTTTTTCGTACATGTATGTGCCTAGCTATTTTGCTGCTGACTTTCCCTCTTCGTGCACTCGCTCAACACGGACATGAGCTGGCCGCTGATACTTGTATACTCCACCTCGGGCCTTACAAACTGTACTTCAACAGTTATCAGCCTGATCTTTATTACGACACGCAATTCTGTCAGGAAATTCCAAGTACCGGCAATACGGTCTTGGTTTTTGATTTTGTCGAACAGGAGCTCCGTTCCATCCCCGTCGAAGTTCGGATCATCCGCGATACAGGATCCGATCAAAACATCGAGGCAGACACAGTCGTTCATCTCCCGCCCAAAATTTATCCGACCGGTTCTATCAATGTGAAGCATAACTTTGACACACCGGGCAAGTTTATTGGGCTGGTCTCGATCGGCGAGAAGCAAGAACACCTCTCTCGTTTTGGCTTTTCCATTGGGCAAACCGGAGCTGTTTCTCATTTTACGCATTACATGGTGATTTTTGTTCCGCTGGCTGTCGCCATTGCCATAGCCGTGTTCTATATGATTCGTGATCGCCGCAAAGCCACCGAGCCCCTGCCTTCTCCCGAGGCTTGATCCGTATATGCCTCTCTCATGATTGGGAGGAACACGCTGGTGAGAGTGGAAACCATGAGGGGTGAGACTGTGACAACCAAGTTGCTAAGAAGCATTGCCGTCGCCCTTACCGTCACGGCGGTAACAGGTTGGGCTTCCATACCATCAGTTGAGGCCCATTCGAAGCTGGTGAAATCCGACCCCCCTCAACGAGCCTCGCTCAGCAAGCCCCCGACACAAGTACGGCTCTGGTTCAACGAAGAGATTGAGGGAGACTATGCGACGCTCGTGGTACTTGACGCTGCGAAACAGCCTGTCACCGATGCAAAGCCTTCCATCGCACAGGATGATCCCAAGTCCATCTGGCTTCCTCTTCCTGAGCTATCACCAGGCAAGTATTCCGTCAAGTTCCGCGTCCTGTCGGTTGACGGCCACGTCGTGGAGTCTTCTTTTGACTTCGAAGTGAAGCATAAAGTGCACGGGAAATGATCGAGTCTCTTGGCGCGCTGTTTCGCTTTATTCAGCTCGCCGCCAACATGATCGTCATCGGCGGTTGCGTATTCCTTGCAATTATCCACGATGTCGTCAGCTCTACCGGTGCTTCCTCCTTCACTCGTCTAAAAAGGATGCTCCCATGGTTCGCCTTGGCCACCGTAATCAGTCTGTGGGGAGTCTTAGCAGCCACGACAGCCCAGGCAACTGGTCTCATCGCAAATGCATGGCACGTCGATGCCTGGTTCTCATTTATCCAAAAAACCCGGATCGGGATCATCTGGATACTGAGGGAAGCTAGCGCCCTTGTTGTATTAGGCGCGACCTTGTACGTCTACTTCTCGACCCCAGCCCGGTGGCGATATGTTCTCTGCGCCTCTCTTGGGGTGCTGCCTCTCATGTTCGGGTCTTGGGCCAGCCACTCCGCTGCCGAGGAAAAATCAGCCTGGGCTATTCTTCCTTATACACTGCACTTAATTTTGGCCAGCATTTGGTTCGGAGGGTTACCTGGAGTTCTCACTGTTCTCTTCTCCAACCAACTGGGTTCCCAATCTTCCGATCGAGCTCCGCTCTTGTCTCTGAAACGTTTTTCCTCTCTGGCCCTACCGGTGATGGGCGGGATCGTTTTGACCGGCCTTTTGGTGGCCGACCGAATGGTCAGCCCCAATTATGCCGCTTTGTTTGCCACTTCGTATGGATGGTTTTTAAACACCAAGCTGTGTTTGCTTGCCGTGATCCTCTTAATCGCCTCTCGTGCCCACTTTGTCTGGATTCCCTCTCTGACCGTTCTCCCATCTATAGTTTCTCCCGAGTTACAAAAGCTTCGCCGATGGTTACTGAGAGAATTTATCCTCGCCATAGGACTGGTCGGCATCGCTACCCTTTTGGCTGGAGCTGTCCCCGCTAAGCATGAAGTGATCGACTACTGGCCCTATCCTTTCCGATTCTCCATTGCCGCCACGTGGGGGGATTGGCTTGTCCAAACACTGGTTATCAGCGGCATTATTTTGTTGCTCGTAAGCGGTAGTATGCTTGTGATGGGCCATAGAAAACACTGGAGTCGTTTCTGGCGAGTGATTCTTCCCGCTCCCTTGCTCGTTTTTTCATTGGTCTTGATCCTCTATCCGATTTCTGTCCAGTCCTACCCAGAAACCTATCGGAAGACACCTGTTCCCTTCGACTCCATCTCGATCTCAAACGGGATGAACATTTTTTCTGAAAACTGTGTACCGTGCCATGGTCCCCAAGCTAAAGGAGACGGAGTTCTGGCAAAAACCCTTCCCCGAAAACCGATCGATCTCCTAACCGAACCCCATACAGCTATGCACACAGCCGGTGACTTTTTTCATTGGCTGACTCATGGGCGTTTCAACGGTGTTATGCCAGCGTTCGGAGATAAGTTGACTGAAGAAGAACGATGGGACGTTTTAAACTTTCTCCATGCCAATGCACGAGGATACCAAGCTCGTATCATCACTCCCCAAATTCTCCCCGGACAGCCTTTCATGGTCACCCCAAACTTTTCCTACACCGCTCATGACGGAACACAAGGCACGCTGAAGGACTTTCGAGGGAATCAGAATGTCTTGCTCGTCTTGTTTTCCTGGCCAGAATCGAAAGACCGACTTAAACAATTGGAGACATCGTCTTCCCTCTTTAAAGAGGTGAATACGGCTCTGCTTGCTGTACCAATGCACGAGGTGCTGCCTGACAATCTGCTTTCATTGCTCCCGTCTCTCCCTTTTCCTGTTGTAACCCAAGGGGCACATGAAATCAGCAAGAGCTACACCTTGTTTCGCCGAACTATTACCCACCCCGACCTGTTCGGCAATGGATCCATCCCCCCGCACATGGAATTTCTATTTGATCGCTTCGGCTATTTGCGAGGCCGATGGATACCCGACCGTTCCGAAGGTCCTGGCTGGTCCGACCTCAACTTCTTGAAGCAACAGATCGAACAACTCCAACGAGAAAAAGAAATCCTCCCTCCTCCCGACGACCATGTTCATTGATAGTCAAGTCTTCAAAAGCTGCTGCCCCGCAGTCGCTTCCGATGTCACAGTACTAAAGACATGTGTGCTCTTGCCGATTACATGAGACTGCAGGTAAGATCAGCGCAGGTTTGTTCGATCGCTTGTTGCCTGTTTTCTAGTCACCTATGGATCTCCCACGATCCTTTTCGTTCCCCCCTGTGACCCTCCATCAGATCGCGGGGTTCCTGCTGCGGCATTTTCCCGCACGTGAAACAGCGCGGCACAAAAGCCGAGACTATGCCATTGCTGCAATCACATTTGTGTGCGTTGCCATTAGCGGCCTTTTCGAGATCCAAGCCAGTCTCGAAATGCAATGGGTATTGGGATTTTGCGCATGGTTTTTCCTACTTAGCCTCCTCTGGGGAGAAAACCGGCTGACTCAAACACAAGTTGCAATCGCCGTGATTTTTGCTACTGCCGGAGAACATTTCGCCTCTCTGTACATGGGGGGCTATACCTATCGATTTGAAAATGTCCCCGCCTATGTCCCTCCGGGCCATGGGATGGTATATCTCACAGCGGTTGCATTAGCTCGGTCCGGCTTCTTTGTTCGTCATGCACGACACATCGCTGGTTTTGTCATTCTCGTGTGGGGGGCATGGGCACTATGGGGTATCAGTGGCTATCCCGAACGAGGTGATTGGGTCGGAGCACTCCTCTTTAGCATCTTCATGATTTGGTTGCTTGTGGGGCGCTCGCCGATGGTATACCTTGCTGCGTTCTTCATCACGACATGGTTAGAACTAATCGGAACGGCCGTCGGCGCGTGGACGTGGGCTTCCATCGATCCACTGCTTGGTTGGCCACAGGGTAATCCGCCTAGTGGAGTGGGAGCGTGGTACTGTCTTGTCGATGCAGTTGCAATTGGCAGCGCCTCACCTTTGTTGCGTTTTTTCGGAACAGTGTTCGGACGATTGAACAGCGGGGGCGTCATTCGTTCTTTCAAGGATCATGAGCCATAGATTTCTTTCGTCTTCCCTTCCATCTTCACTCGAATACAAGCGCACCTTCTGATGATGGTGTAACCTCTTTTCTGTCAATTTCCTGATCAGTAGTCGCGCCTAGGGTACCAGTTGCAGTTCCGCGAGGCCAGGCCTCCACGCCTCGCCTCGTCCTGGCCAAGACGCGCGGAGACGAGGCCCAGGCAGTGGGGAGGGAGCCGATCCTAGCCATGCGAGGACGTTGGCGCAGTGCGCGGTTGATATGCTCTAGCCCAGTGGGGGCGCAACCGGCTGCGAGGGGCTGGGCAGTCGAACAGGGCACACTGGGGCTGGCCGTCTCGGCCCATGCAGCCAGCAGTGGAGGCTCCTAGTGCCAAGTTTCCCGCGGCGGTCTTCACGAACCGGTCGGCCTCTGTCCGGTCCGGCGCATGGAAGATGGCGTGCATGGGGGCGGCGACCGTCTTGTGGGGCTCCTGCCGGGAGACGAAGGCGCCGGCCTTTGGCTGCCGCTCGCACGGACACCGTGCTGGGGGTACGGAGGGCACCACCGCTCCGCGGATCCACCTTGAGCCCACCCTATCATTTCCAAGTCATTACCCATTTCACCATGATGACCCTATTATGAATACTTGATTAGTATGTGAAAAATGCCGCTTTTGGGGGCTTCACCTTTTTGACTTCATCTTTTTTTTGCACATGAAGAGAACAACTTTTCAAAAATGAGAAAGCCCGCTCCCCTAGAACCTAGGGTAGGTCGGGCTTATCTCGTGGAAAAAGAAAATCAGTTTAAACTATGCGCCCAATCGCGTGAACACTGGTAACACGGGAGCCCATATAGGATTGATAAGCCGCTCACCGGATTCGGTCCACGACATTAACAACCCTGCAAACCGTTGGTCTGGGTCATGCAGAATATCAACTAGCCGCTGGACCTCCCACAACACATCCTTGGACTCCAAATGAATATCAACCGTTTGACCAGGCTGTATTGGCTCCTCCTTATCCATCGTTAACCCATTCAATGCTACAAGTTCCACTGGATAATTCGGATCCATATACTTAGCGCCCACAGCATTTGTGAAGCGAATACCTGCTGTCGTAAATTCACCAATGCTAATAGGCTCAGTACCGTTGTTTGTTGCATGAAGTGTCATCCGCAGAGCACGACCAGGAACATCATACTCTGCATGGGTAACCTCCACAACCAATGGATTTGGCTTGATAGGAAGCGGCTTAACCTTTGCCTCACCAGCTTGTAGTGGGACAGTAATCGGATGCTTTGCTTCCGCGGCAAGGTATCCAATTGTTACGACCGCTACCGTGAACACTAAGAGCCCAATTGCTAACTTGCGATCAACCGGATCAAGCAGAAGTTCATCACCATACGCTGCAAGCACACGAGCCCGGATCAAGTACATGGGACGAACCATGAACCAACCAACCCAGAACAAACCAACAGAGATCCAGAATACATGCCACATGATACCAGTCGTACTGCCTTCGGTCTCAGAATCAAAGGTTTCTCCCGTCAGCGTCTTAATTGGGTTCTTAAAGTCGGCATACCGACCGGTAATATCCATCCATCCTCCCGGTCCTGCAATTGGTCCTGCCTCCTTCACAGAAAACATAGGATGGATGTGATGATGCCCAGGAAGTCGGGCCTTCAATGTGATTTCATACTCATAATCACGCCCGATTTCCATTGGTCCTGACACAAACATGGGAACTCCCCCTACTTTCGAGCTGAGACGCACAAAGACGGAGCTGGGAGACCCCACATTAATGAATGTGCGGTGCGGCTTCACCACTGCTCGAGGCCAATCCTCTGACAAGTGAAACTTACCTTTCAGATAAGCAATATCATTGACTGCGGTGCTTCTACCCACCCACTCCGTATCGTACCAGTTCACAGTACGCATGCGGAGAAATGGTTCTTGCGAACGCTCACCATGGGCAAATGCGGGAACAACAGTAAACAGCGGCGTGAACGCCATGGTCGCCACTCCGCAGAATCCCACAATCCACAGTTTGAAGGCATCTTTGACGTTCATGCTTTCCCCCCAGAAAGTTTTGCTTTATCTGCATGAGCCAACGTTGCATATGCGAAGATGTCGTACACCTTGTGCGTTCGCTTTCTTTCATCAGTGAAATAGAAGTAAGAAGTGCAGAAGAATTTCCCAAATTGCCACCACAAGATGTACATCAACGAAGAAGCAAAGGCTGAGAAAAACGCAGAGATCATCGTGCTGTGGCCACCGAAAGTGCGAAGTGATCCAACTTCGATCATACGGATATACTCCGGCGTCCCAGTACGCACATACATGAAGCCCATGTAATCGGCCCAGGAAAGCAAGGTTCCATCAACAACAAGCGGAGTATGGCTGTACGCAAAAATTGGCCAATTGCTGGGGTAAAACAGAATCGCGTACATCCAGGCCCCGATTACCGCGGTCAGAGTCCAGTTTCTGGTCAACAACAACGTGAAATCAAGTACCAAGGCACTAGGAATCAGCGTAGCCGGCATAACGAAATTGGGCGGATAATTGGACCACCACCACCATGACGTAAAAACCGCGATCCACTTTCCAGTCCCCAACGCAAGAATCGTCAACGTCGCTCCAAACGGCTGGCGATAATTCACCCAGTTGTAGTATTGGAGAGCGGCGCAGAAGGTAATTGTTGTGATAGGCGTCACAATCGGCCACCACTGCCGATCTTTCCAATCCAACCAGAAGTCCCAGTCACCGCACAGCAAGGCCGTGTGCATGTGAAAGGTTCCAATAATGGTCACGAACAAAATAGGAATAAAATAGATGTAATCAATATGCCGCGACATTGCCACCCCTTCCGGAGGCAATTTGGCAGCTTTGATTATTTCATCGGTCCTAAACATTTCGCACAACCTCCCTTATCTGTGACCAGCCAGTGAGCCTTCCCCCATCTTACTGTCACTTCGCGGGGAAGGCCCCCTCAGCCGACCTCTTTTTATAGGTTTTTCACCCTTATCGAGAGCTACATATTACCCTTAGTAGCCGGCTTTGGCGTTGGCGTTGACCTGGCTGGGGAACGGATCCAGGATGCTCTTGGGCGCCCCGTTCCAAATCACGTCCGCCAAGTTCGACATGCGGCTCACAATCTGCGCCGCCACGCCCCCCGCGGCCCCAAACAACCCGCACCAGCCCAACGTCACAAAGCCCCAATGCAACGGCGCCGCAAACAACTCGTCCACAAACCAAAACGCATGGCCCCACTCATTGAGCCCCACGTTCGGCAAAATGAACATCGGCCCCACCACCGCCGCCACCAACGGAAATGACGTCGCCTGGTTATACAACGGTAACCGCGTCTGCGCATACAGATAACTCGACACCCCGCACGTAAT
>JANDJK010000069.1 GCA_024330925.1 Nitrospira sp. | reverse complement strand
TGCACTCTGTGTTGCGAGAAGCTTACAAGCGAGAGTTGACCGCTGCGAGAGAGGATTGTGCGGCCGGCCGTTTGGACCAGGGATTTGCTCACCTGGAGCGGGCACATATTCTTGGCCAATTGTTCACCCTCCCCCACGCAAGAGCCCATTGGGAGATGTTGAAGGTGGGCTGGAAACGGCGTGATACGGTGGAAATCATCGGCCAGATCGTGAGAATCGCGGGGTCATTGCTCTTCACATGGCTCTGGGTTCCGGTAGGCAATCCGGGGGGAGCGCACGTGCCCCCTTTTCAATCAATGCCGATCCCGCAAGATCTGGAGGAACTGCTGAGAAGATACGGACCACGTCGCTAGCCCCAGTATTTCGCCTTAGCTGCGGGTGTGCTACCACCCGCAGCCCACGGTGACTCAGAAGACAGCGGCGCCCCTCTCAGGCGGTTTCTTCAGCCGGCTTTTCTTCTTCTCGTTTGGCAGACATCCGCGTCGATGATCCCACCGGATACAATTTGGGTTCCCGGGAAACGGTTCTCGGGACTGGCTCTGCCATCTCCAACGTCCCATTCATCCGCACACCTTCTTCAATAGACAGCAACGGGGTCTTGAGGCTCCCGTTCATCACCGCGGGGGACAGCAAGGTGACCCGCTCGGATGCCTGGACGTCACCGGTGATCGTGCCCTCGGATACTACGGATCCGGCCGTGATTTTGGCCGTAATCACCGCTTCCGGCCCGACCACAAGACCGCCGTCGGCATGGATCTCTCCGTCAAAGATCCCGTCAATCCGTACCGTGCCAGCATAAGTGATCACGCCCTTGAATTCCACGCCCTTTCCCACAAACGCGATCACCGACTCAGCGGGCACCGTCCTGCCGCTCGTGGGAATTCGCCTGTCCGCCGTCTTTCCGTCTTCTGCATAGGCTGCATTTTCCTGTTTCCACATGGATTCCCTCCTTGTCTCCTGAACAGGATGGTTGTTTGGTTTGCGTCCCGTCCTCACTCTCCTATCGGCTCAACCAATAGTTTGATTGAGCATGACCCTCCCGTTTCTCTCGGTCGCTAACAGCACAACTCCCCAAGTTCTCGTGGCAGTCAACCTTTATGCCATCCTTTCTCCGGGACCACGTAATGAGACTCCGAAAAGCTCGTGGCATCCGCTGCAATCGTTGGCATGCTAGCCGTGCGAGAACGAAGGAACTTTTGAAGCCGTTTATTTTCCTGGGCCTTCCGCAGAAACGCAAAGACAATCCCCCGCGGCCCAACTGACCGTACGATCGCTGGCACCTCAATCGGCGGCTCCTGTTCATTCACGACAATTTCCAAATAGTAAATGTCGCCAATAGCCACGGGAGTATCGCTTTTTATCTTACACCCCCCGAGAAACATGTCGATCACCGTTCCCTCACCGCGGACTTTCCCTCCTGAAAATAACAGGCTGAGCCGTACCGGAACACGAAGATGCCGACGGCGATCCGGCAGCAGTCCAGCCATACGTCGGCTGCCACCCCACCCCAAGAAGCGATAGCCGCAGTTCCGACAGGAAAACGGAACAACTTTCACCCACGATGCAACCAGTTCCCCCAATGATTGCGGGCGAGACCGAAGCACCTCTTTCCTCCAACACTGTGGACACAGCCCTGCCTGATCCATCCGTCATCTCTCTCTAGCTTTGTCATCCCGTAGGAATGCAGCGAGTCAATAGTTTCTCAAGGCTAACGTACTTGGCCGTACAGTCAAGCGAATTGTGCCTCTCATAAAAACCGTCGCTGGAAATCGTAGAAGGCAAGAGAAGGGAACAAGAGACGCCAGCAGAAAGCAGGCTCAATAAGATTCCCCATGAGATGAATCCGATCTAGTAGACAGTCGAGTCTCCGTGAGGCTCGCCCGCAGGTATTCTCGATTCAACAGAGCAATAAAGCGAACGCTAATCTGTTTGGGGCATACAGCCTCGCATTCGTACTGATTACCACAGGATCCAAATCCCTCTCGCTCCATGGCTCGCACCATGGCCATGACGCGTCTGGTCCGCTCCGGTTTCCCTTGCGGCAGCAGGGCGAGATGGGAGACCTTGGCCGCCACAAACAACATGGCCGAAGCGTTTTTGCAAGCTGCGACACAAGCGCCGCATCCGATGCACGAAGCCGCATCCATCGCTGTTTCCGCCTCTTCCTTGCCGATCAACAGGGTGTTGGCGTCCACTGCCCCGCCGGTGTTGACAGAAATATAGCCCCCTGCCTGCATAATGCGATCAAGTGCGCGGCGATCCACGACCAGATCTTTGATGATGGGAAAGGCCTTGGCCCTCCACGGTTCGATCGTGATCGTCGCTCCATCGACAAAACGGCGCATATACAGTTGGCAGGTGGTCACCCCGCGATCGGGACCATGGGGCACTCCGTCGATCACAAGCGAGCAGCTCCCGCAGATTCCTTCACGGCAGTCGTGCTCGAACGCTACCGGATCTTCGCCCGCCACGATCAGTCGTTGATTGAGTGCGTCCAGCATCTCCAAGAACGACATGTCGGAGCTTACGTCATCAACCGGATAGGTCACAAACCCGCCTCGCTCGTTCGGTCCCCGCTGTCGCCAGATCCGCAATGTGAACTTCATGCCCCTCCACTCGCCTCCCTGCAACCTTTCTTAACCGGCCGTTGTTCGACAGCCGTCACTGATAGCTTCGTGCGGTTGGCTGCACAAACTCAAAGTTGAGCGGCTCCTTATGCAAAACCGGTGTCTCTCCTTCCCGATACTCCCATGCCGCAACATAGGCAAACTGCTCGTCGTCTCGGCGGGGTTCACCCTCTTCGGTTTGATATTCCTCGCGAAAATGAGCTCCGCACGACTCTTCCCGATGGAGCGCGTCGTGACACATCAGCTCGGCGAACTCCAGGAAATCCGCCACCCGTCCGGCATACTCTAGCTCTTGGTTGAACGCCTCTCCCGATCCCGGTACGACCACATCCCGCCAAAACTCCTCGCGCAACGACGGAATCGCTTCCAGCGCCCTCCGAAGCCCTGCCGCGCAGCGCGACATGCCGCAATAATCCCACAGGATCTTCCCCAGCGCCCGATGAAACGAGGCGGCAGTCCGTTGCCGTCCCTTCGCCTGCACCAGCTTTTTGAGCCGGACCTCCACCCGCTCCAACGCCGCCCTCGACGCACGATGGTCCTCCGGAATCGGAGGACTGTGAACCGTCGCAAGGTAATGGCCGATTGTGTATGGCAAGATGAAGTATCCGTCGGCTAGCCCTTGCATAAGCGAACTGGCTCCCAGACGGTTTGCCCCATGATCGGCAAAATTCGCCTCCCCGATCACGAAGAGGCCGGGAATGGTACTCATGAGATTGTAATCAACCCAGAGCCCCCCCATCGTATAATGGGGCGCCGGATAGATGCGCATGGGAACCTCGTAGGCGTTTTCACCCGTAATCCGCTCATACATCTCAAAGAGATTCCCATACCGTTCCCGCACGACGTCGATCCCCTGTTGCCGGATGACGTCGCTGAAATCCAAGTAAACCCCTTGGCCACCGGGACCAACTCCCCTCCCTTCATCACAGATGGCCTTGACAGCCCTCGACGCGACATCGCGCGGCACGAGATTCCCAAACCGAGGGTAGCGACGTTCCAGAAAGTAGTCCCGTTCAGACGGGGGAATCTCATTGGGGGGACGGCGGTCCGACGGCGAAACAGGTACCCACAACCGCCCATCGTTCCGCAACGACTCTGACATCAACGTCAGCTTGGCTTGATGGACTCCAACAGGAGGAATGGCCGTGGGATGAATCTGGGTGAACGACGGATTGGCAAACGCGGCTCCTTGCTTCCAGGCTCGATAAGTGGCCGTCACATTGCAGCCGCTGGCATTGGTGGACAGATAATAGACATTGCTATAGCCGCCCGTCGCCAATACGACCGCATGGGCGGTATGAGCCGACAGTCGCCCCGTGACCAGATCGCGAACTACAATTCCCCGCGCGTGGCCATCGACCACAATGACATCAAGCATCTCGGTACGCGGGCGCATCGTGACCTGCCCGCGCTCGATTTGCCAGCACAGCGCCGAGTAGGCGCCTAGTAACAATTGTTGGCCCGTTTGCCCCCGGCAATAGAACGTTCGCGATACTTGCACGCCGCCGAACGAACGATTGGCCAATTGTCCTCCGTATTCCCTCGCAAAGGGAACGCCCAGCGCCACGCACTGATCGATGATTTGCGTACTGATTTGAGCCAATCGATAGACATTGGCCTCACGCGACCGAAAGTCTCCGCCTTTGATCGTGTCGTAAAACAACCGGGCGACACTGTCGCCGTCGTCCTGATAATTCTTCGCGGCGTTGATGCCTCCTTGTGCAGCGATGCTGTGCGCGCGTCGAGGACTGTCATGGAAGCAGAAACACTCCACCTGATAGCCGAGCTGGCCCAACGTCGAGGCGGCGCTCGCCCCCGCGAGACCGGTGCCCACGACAATGATTTTGATTCGCCGCTTGTTGGCGGGGCTCACCAAGTGTCCGCTGAAACGGCGGCGGTCCCATTTCATCTCCAAAGGGCCGGGAGGAACTTGAGGGTCCAGCGTGATCACGTGCGAACCCATCCCAAGAACACTGCAAAAATAATCGCCAGGTTGCCAAGGACGACGAACAGAGCGACACCAGGGCCCGCCAACTTAAACAGACGATCGAGCGCCGCATGCGCGATCCCCCACGTTTGAAAAACACTGGAAACGGCGTGGCTCAAGTGCAATCCGAGCACGAGTTGTCCACCCACATAAATGCCGACGTAGAGAGGGTTGCGAAACGCATGGATAATTTTTCCATAGACATCCATGCGGCCTTGTGCATCCATCCCATGGGGCGCAGCAGGATCGATAATACCAACCGTCAGATGCAGCAGATGAAAGACAATAAACATCAATAGGAGACTTCCGGTCAGCGCCATTGTTCGTGAGGCTACAGAAGCAGCCCGGTACCGACGCAACGTATAGGGAACGGGACGCCCCTGCCGATTCCGCAGGGCAAGCCGAACCGTCAATCCAACATGCACCACCACCGCTGTCAGTAGCCCTGCCCGTGCCGTCCACAGAAAAATCGGCATGTCTCGCAAGACGGAGGCGTATCCATTGATCGCATCACTTCCCTCAAAGACCTGCAAGTTACCCAGCATATGAACGATCACAAACCCTACCAGCACCAGTCCGGCAAGGGAGGCCATGAGCTTGCTCCTGGCCACATCGACCAACTGGGCGGCTTGGCGCATCTCGTTCCTACTTTCTCGGTTGACCACGCCCATCAAAGTTTAGCTGACAAGGGATTCCCCCTTCACCTCTGACAACTATACCCCGAACCCCAAAACGATGCGGCTTCTTTGCACTGGGCATTCAATCACAGGACCACCACAAGCAACCCTCTTGATCCCGAAAGATCTTTATAGCGAACCCCATTCCGTCCGTCACCACAGAGCCCCTCCTAAGCCGACAGACCGAAATTGTCTCCGGAGGCGCGAAGGATCGACGCTCCGCCCACCGCTCACTGACGAATTTCCGTCACACGAGCATGCTGCCCCATGGTCCTCTATGCAACCCTCATCTTTTCAGGATCACCCCTCCCAGTTCCCTCCATGAGAGATGAAATGAAAAGACACGGACACCCCTTTTCTAACCGCTCCATTCCCATTTTCTGCCATTTCGCAAAAACCACAATTGTGACTTTTCCACAACAGCCATCCGTTCCAACCTTCAAGCTGTTACAACTTAAAAAACAATGACTTGCAATACATATTTATTGGCACTATATTTGCAGCCTACATCGGGCACGTTCTTTGACGTCGATCAACCACTTCTCGCGAGGAGAAGTAGAAAGCAGAGGAAGCGGTGAGAAATCAACAGACATTGGCGGCAACAGTCGTGTGTTCAGGTATTGGGCTCCATTCAGGACAACCAGCAACGATCACTCTGCGCCCAGCACCACCAGACACTGGTATTGTGTTCGTAGTTGCTGATCGCAATGTTTCCATTCCTGCTTCTATCGAACACTATATTCCAACCGAACTATGCACGGCCATCCATAGGCAGGGGATTCAGATCAAAACGATCGAACATGTGCTTTCCGCACTTGCTGGTCTCGAGGTTGACAATGCCTACATCGATGTATCTGGCGACGAAATCCCCATAATGGATGGAAGCGCCGCGCCATTTGTACGGTTAATTCGCTCCGTGGGTCTGGTGCAACAGAATCGCCAACAGCCGTTTCTGAAAATTATGGCTCCTATTGAGGTCGTGGAGGGAACCAAGCGAGTGCGCATCGAGCCCTCCCCCATAGCACGCATTACCTATTCGATCCAGTATGATCACCCGTTAATCAACACCCAGACCTATACGTATGAGTGTTCCTCGCATGCCTATGAGAGTCAGATTGCAGAGGCAAGAACCTTCGGTTTTCTCCACGAGGTGCAGGCCCTATGGTCCAGAGGACTTGGCAAGGGTGGCACTTTGGAGAACACGGTTGTGTTATCCAAAAGCGGGGTCGTGAACCAATCCGGTCTTCGTTTTCTTAACGAGTTTGTGCGACATAAGATTCTCGATCTGATTGGCGACTTTTCGCTCTTGGGCATCTCATTCATCGGCCACATCATCGCTGAGCGGTCGGGACATGCCCTTCACAGTCAGTTGGTGAAGCGAATCCTTGAAGAACCAGAGAAGTGGGTTCTCCTCAACACGGAGCCTTTGGAGGATGAAACGCCGCTGTCGCTGCGCATGGCTCGCTTGCAATCTGCAGCTCTACTCCATTCACTGTGAAGGCCCATCTTAAAGAAAGTAGATAACCCCGATGCGCCCCATAACCCAACGAGCCACCAGCTCCTAACCCCTGTTCACCTTGTGAGCAAACTACTTGATGCTTCGTCTATCCCAACAGCCAAATACCGCTACTCCCGTAGCCTTTCTCCACAGACTACGTTCCTGAAGGGAAACGGAAACCCGCGTGGTAACGCCGACGCCGGGTGGGAGCAGCTCTCCCCCCCGGCGCTCAGGTTACGGAAGCCATTACTTCTTTTTCTTCTTCGTCGCAGCTTTCTTCGTCGCCAAGAGCTTCACCCCCCTTCGCCGGTTATGGTTGTCAACACATCTTCTCTCTCTTTTTTTATCCCTTTCCTCTTACGTGTCCCTCACGCTACTGCTTTTTTCAGACAGCCTGTGTCAGCACCGTGTCCAGGGCTTCAAAGGTATTGGGGCCCACTTTTCGGAAACGTTTGTCTCGTTTCAGCGAGGTCGCTATCGAGGTCAACGGCGTTTTTCCTCTGATCTGCAACCCGCCCTCCATCAGCCGTTGCGCAAGTTCCTTCGCATGCATGGGGCGGTTCGACTCGCGAAGGATTTCATAGGCTGCCTCAGGGACACTTTTTCCTACGTACTTACTCCGACCTAGCAAAATTTCACGCGATTGGTCGGTCACATCCATAACCGGGAGGGGCCGGACACCTTTCGAATCATCTGTGATTAACTGATTGGAAAGGCTGGCTAGTTTGGCCTTGTCCGCCTCCACTCGATAGAGTGTTTCGGCAAGTTCAAGATATTTCTTGATTGTTGCGATCTCGTCGTCGAGCCGACGCCGCTTTTTTTCTAACTCTTGCAGTCTACTCTTGTAGACGTTGATTCGCTGCTCAAGACCGACAAGAATATCTTTTAATTCTTCCATTGCTTTTAATGACAAGCTTGCTTGCTTTATAGCATTGCTTGCAAAAGTTGTCAATGGTGCTCGATAAGCAAACGCTCTGATGAATTCTTCATGCTATTTTAATCAGATAATATTTTAGCATCTTGCTTATGCAAGCCTTGTCAATATATGCTGAGTGTGCTTGTCTCCCAGTGATCTCCTTCCGGAGCTCTTGTTGATTTTATTTTAATCATTGCTCATGAAATACCAAAAAGCATCATTCGCGACTCATGCAGTTGCAACGACGAATCCACAATGATCGATTCCCCTAATTCCTCATTAGTGGAGCTTTTGCTCTCGACTGCTGTCACAGCCGCCAAAATAGCCGGTTCCGTCCTCCTCGATTACACTCGATCGGGATTTCACATTGAACACAAAAGTCCAATCAATCTGGTCACAGACGCAGATCGCGATGCTGAACAGTGCATCATCGAGCACATTCGTGCGCAATTTCCTCATCACGCCTTTCTGGCTGAAGAGCGGGGAAGGGAGCAGGGTTCGTCATCACCTTATCTCTGGATTATCGATCCTCTCGATGGCACAACAAATTTCGCCCATGGATATCCCATTTATTGCGTGTCCATCGGACTAGAATATTGTGGCCGTTGCTTGCTGGGGGTGGTATTCGATCCCTCACGAAATGAACTATTTACCGCCGTGGACGGACAAGGCGCTCACTTGAATGGACATCCCCTTCGGGTCTCAGACACGAATGATCTCGGAAATAGCTTGCTCGTGACGGGGTTTGCATATGACATCCGAGAGACTCCCAGAAACAACTTGGATCATTTCGCAAAATTCGCACTCCGGGCACAGGGCATTCGACGTACTGGATCTGCTGCCTTAGATTTATGCTACGTGGCTGCCGGGCGCTTTGACGGATTCTGGGAAGTCCGACTCAATCCGTGGGACATAGCAGCCGGCTCCGTCATCGTTCGAGAAGCCGGCGGGCGGCTCACCGATTTTCTCGGAAACGAACTGTCCATCTATGGGCAAGAGCTGGTGGCAAGCAATGGCCATATTCATGACGCCATGCTGAAGGTGTTGAATGAAGCCGCCTCACATCGCTAGAGTAAGACACGCCTATAGCGCTCTTTGTCTTATAATCCTTCCCGCAACACACGCACCAGTCAACAACGCGATTGTCCTATCACCGGGCGGAGTGCGGGATCCCTCCCGTTCTACCCGGAGGTTCTGACATGACACGTTCCACGAACTCTCCCGAACCACCGTCCCCCCCATCCCCAGATAACCGCCGCAGTGATCCTCCGGCACACGATCTTGAATTGCTTCACGTCCAAGTTCATCGGCACGGTACTAACGTTGATGTGCGGTGGTCCATCCACCCTCAGCTCAAGCACGAGCTGTTGCCCAACGAATGGACCGAAGTGTCACAATTAATGACCAAAGTCACCGAGATCGTCGGTCATCGATTCTCACAGATCCTGTCCCAGGCTGAACCAAGCACTCCACAGCAAGCTTGACCGTAACCGAGTGGTGCAAGAACTTTCTGCTAACCTTGAGTGACGCGAGGAGGATACCAATGGAATCGTATTACCACCCCCGTGATCTCCACAAATTTTCCGACATGGGCAAAGGAAGCCCCACCTTGTGGAACAAGTTTATGGACTACTACAACGCCGTCTTCGCCGAGGGCACACTCTCGGAACGAGAGAAGGCACTTATTGCGCTCGCAGTGGCGCATGCCATTCAGTGTCCCTACTGTATCGATGCCTATACACAAGCCGCTCTCGAAAAAGGATCGAGCATCGAAGAAATGACGGAGGCTATCCATGTAGCCTGCGCGATCCGCGGCGGCGCTTCACTCGTTCACGGTGTGCAAATGCGAAACGTGGTAGAGAAATTGTCGATGTAGCGAGCAATCGCTGTCCATGCACAACATACCAGTTGCCCCACAAACGGAACTGGAAGTCATGTCAATAGGTGTGTCAATGAGAGAGAGCACTTTCGGTTGATCCTGTACACAGCAATCCAGGGACAACCTTCTTCCCGTCCACGGCCTTCTCTCAACAACTCCAGCACGCTCAGACCACGACCGTGAACTCCGCGATCATCAATGTCTTCCCAACCAACACCTCGGTACTGGTCACACTCTTGACCCTTGCGGCAGCGGAGGTGCACAGGTGGCACCAGTATTTCTTCCGAACGCGGGAGCACGCCACCGGCCGATCCGGCACAGGGTCCCCCTATCTTCGGAAGAGCTGTCCCCATCAGAAAACGAACCTACTTCACAATTGAAACACGACATAGCGTCGCCCATCACTGTCCCCGAGGTGCAACGAAGTGATCGCATCGTGCCCAACATCCTGTTGATTGATTCATGCATGGGCCCCATGACACAAAGTGACCTGTCCACCGAAAAACAACTGTGCGATAGGTTCATAATTCCCGCGAGAGACACACTCTTCGACAAGAGATAGCACTAGGCGAGCACCAGGCCATGGGCAGGGGCCTTGCACAGGAGGTACACGCATGGCAGGGTAGCCTGGTGATCAGACTTGTTGTCATAACCTGGCAAGGAATTCCTTTCGGATTGGGATTCATTCAGCGGAGAACCTGAGTCAACACCGATGTTCCGTTGCGACGATCGCACACAGTTGTCGCCTTCCGCCCTTCTCTACGGTCACCGCTGGTAGGCTGCGTCTCGATCCTCGCGCTGTCGGGCCTGCCGCAGGACGGTCATGCGCTCTGCGGAACTGCGCAAAGTGTGTTCGACCAGCTCGATGTAGAGCAACCCGAACCGGAGTTTACGCCCAACCACGGCGGCATGCTTCTCATCGTTTTGGGAACCGACATAGTTGCCCGGCTGCTTAAAGTAGTTCGCGAAGGATGTAGCTTACCATGCCTTTGGTTGGCAGCCCGGTCGAACAGCAGATTGCCCCCTGCCAATTTTGTAGCCCCCAATCCCAAATTGGTACGCCCGACCGAAACGACATTGCCCCTTAGGATACATTTCCTCAACATTTCTGCAATACCACGTGGCGCTTCCGACAGATCGATCTGCACACCATACCAGCCCCCTTACAGGTAGCTCCGGGTGACTTGGCCCCTGAATGGCCTTGCTCCGCAGCCCTGCGAAACCATTTGGTGACCTCTACCTGGTTTGTGAGATGATTCAGCGCAAAGACAGAGGAGGACCCTACGCACTATTGATCTGCCGATGTTTTAGGGCTCCGTCAATCTGGATGACCATTCCGCGGCAGTCAGCAAAGTCCACATGCGATTCGCCATCGCCAAACGTGAGAGGAAGATAATCAACGTACAAAGGAAGGTGTTCTCGCACATGATGATCTCAATAGAGTCTTATCAACAGGCGACACAAGACCCCGGTGAAACATAGATGAACCGTTCCCCTTCCCTGCGGGCTCGGTCGCCTGTCGCATGCGGCACGCACAGGCAGGCCCACCCGTCCGGTGCAAAGACCGCCGCCCCATCTCCCGCACCAGGTGGAGACCTCAAGGCATATGCGGGCTCACGGTCTGTGCCTGTTCCTCAGGGGGTACCACCCTGGTCCGACTGTCTTGTCCACAGGACACCTGATCCGGGCTGCACCTGGCGCGGGTCATCCGGGTGCCCCGCCTTCTGCACGCCCGAGGCCGTGGTCACCAGCTGCCGCGCCACCGCGACGACCGCCATCGTCTTTCCCCGTCGCCGCGCGATCCGGGTAGAGCATGGTGGGAGCAGGTTCACGCCCTGGCGCTTCAGCCGGACTTCCGCAGGGGCACCGTGCCACACCACCCGCCGGCCCTCGCTCCGCCCATCCCGATTGATCGGCCCACGCTG
>JANDJK010000006.1 GCA_024330925.1 Nitrospira sp. | reverse complement strand
CTTCGCCCTCGCCCTTGGTCGTGAAAAACGGATCAAACACGCGGGGAAGAATGGACGGGGGGATACCGGAGCCGGTATCACGAACCTCGACACGGCAAATTCCTTCGGCAACCGACGTTCGGATTGTCAAGACCCCTCCTTTTTTCATCGCCTGGACAGCGTTCAAGATCAGATTCATCAAGACCTGTTCGATCATGTGGCTGTCCACCATCACGTTGGGCAAGTCGAGCCCCAACTCGGTTTCGAGTGCAATACGGTTGGGCGCAAACAAATGGGTGGTCAGCGTCAACACCCGCTCGACAATCTGGTTGATGTCGGCCGGACTGAATTCCGGCTCGTGCTGCTGCGAAAAATCCAACAACTGTCGAACGATCTTCTGCACCCGTCGCACACCATGTTCCATCGAGGCCCAATACTCCTCTTGGCGGGCTGGTGAAATACCGCCTTTCCTCAAGTTGTACAGACAGTTGAGGATGCCGCCGAGAGGATTGTTGATTTCGTGCGCCACACCAGCCGCCAGTTTTCCGATAGACGCCAATTTTTCGGCGTTGCGGATCTGTTGCTCCAACTTTTTTGTCTCCGTCATGTCCCGGGCAATCCCCAGCACGCCGAGAATCCGCCCCTCAGCGCCTTGGAGAGGAGAGACACTGATCATCGCCGTGCGGATCTCGCCTCGCTTAGTCATAATTTCTACTTCATAGACCTGTTTGGCCCCGATATCTAAAACGGCTTTGAGGCGGCGGCCGCGATGACGTCGCGAGAGCAACGAGAGATAGGGACGGCCCAACAGATCGTCCTTGCGATACCCCCAGGCACTGACCTTGCTGTTGACGTAAGTAAACCGCTGTTCCGTATCAAGCGTGTAGATGACGTCGTTGGCGTTTTCTAGTAAGTTTTCTAAGTATTGTTTCGTCTCCTCGATTTCCCTTGTTCGTTCTCTCACCTTGAACTCGAGGTCTTCCCGATACGACTGCAACTGCCGCTCGAGTTTTTTTCGATCCGTGATGTTCCGCATCTGCACCATGATGAGTTCATGATCCGCATCACTGGCCCCGATCAGATTCACCTCAACCGGCACCTGATGACCATCGCTGTGGAGGATGGTCAGTTCCCTGGTCATGGGCGGCTGATAACCACGGCCAACCTCCGCCAGCCACTCTCTGAATTCGTGGCGGTGTTGCTCTTCTATGAGTTCCAGAATGTTCCGCCCGAGAACGGAGGCTTCGGTATAACCGAGAACCAGCTCTTCGCGTTTATTGACGGCAGCGATCGTTCCACAAGCGTCGACCATGAACACTGAGTCAGCCACTAAGTCGAAGAGGGCCTTGTACCGCGCTTGTGACGCGGCTAACTGCCTGGTCCGCTCCGTGACAGCTTGTTCGAGGCCCGCCGTGTAGCGATGTAATTCCTGCTCCAGCCGACGCCGTTCTGTTACATCACGAACGAAGGCACGGGAATAAATCAACTCCCCACGCACATGATCGAGCAATGCGGTGGCATGAATTTCAACATCGATGGTTCGCCCGTCCTTCGCCACCAGCACGGTTTCCATGCACCCCTGTCCCTGCACGACCAGTTGCTCAAGAAAATGCAGCACCTGCGGGGCTTCTCCTGTCGGTACTATTTCCCACAGTCGAAGCGCCAGCATATCGTCCAAGGTATAGCCCAACTTGTCGAGTCCGGTTTTATTCACGTGGACAAACCGTCCCTCGCGATCCATCTGGTAAATCATCTCCGGCGAATGTTCGATCAAGTCGCGATACCGCTCCTCCAGTTGTTTCACCGCCGCCATTTGCTGTTCGATTTGCCCAAACGATTGCTGTAAGTTAGCAGCCATCTGATTGAAGGCGTGAGCCAGCTGTTCAATTTCATCGCCGGTTTTAAGATCAAGCCGACGGTCTAGTCGTCCGTTCCCGATCTCTTGGGCCCCTTCCTGCAGCAGTTTGATCGGGCCGGCGATGCGCCCCGCCATCACCACTCCGATTCCGCCGAGCACGGCCAACACCGTTCCGCCGAACAAAAGGATCTTGGTCATCAATTCATCGAGGGGGGCAAAGATTTCCCGCGGATCTTGCCGCACAACGACTAGCCACTGTCGACCGTCAAGACTGCCCCCAGCGAGCTTGTCGGCAAAACGGACTGGCGCATAGCCGATCATACCGCCTCTGCTTCCATGCGAATCGTCGTCAACTGAAGCCCATCCGGCCTTCAATGTCTCCAGCAAGTCGATGACCTCTGGATTGATCGTGTGAGCCTCCGGCGCCATGACCGGACACAGAACCACCGTGCCATCTGAGCTGACCAACATGGCATGTCCTGTAGCACCGAGCGAGACCTGGGAGATCGCATGAAAGATGGTGTCGCGACGAAGTAAAATGGTCACCGCACCAATGGCTTTCTTTCGTACTTCGTCCCAGATCGGCGCCGCAACAGCCACAACATGCATCCCAAGAGCAGGGTCGAACGCGACTGCTCCCACGAAGGGCTGCACCATCTGCTCCTGCACCACTGCACGCCACCAGGCCGTGTGCTTATACCAGTATTCCACTTGAGGAATGGAGCTGACCACTAACGCCCCTTGCTCATCTGTCACCAGAATACCAACGTAATCAGCTTTCCGAATCTCGTGCCAGCGAATCAAGGAGTTCGTCGTAATTCGATTCACGAATAGTGGAAACTCGTTACGTGAATTCCGTTCTCCCCACCGCCGTTGCCAATCCTTGATCATGGCTTCGATGGCTTGCGGGGCCTTGCCTTCATAGGTTCGATTGGCCTCTGACACGGCAGCACGGAGAAACGGCATGGTGGCAAGCTGCTGCGCCTCATTGATACTGCGGGTCATCTGCATTTCGATCCGCCGGGCTGCCTCGACAGCAGCTTCCTTGAAATTTGCTCCTGTGGCCTCGCGTAGAGCCCGGCGTTCTTCAAAGTAGAGCAAGATGAAAAACAACGTGATGGGCAAGAGACCAACCAGCACGATCGCCGCGATGATCTTGCGCTGGAGACTGTGAAACGGACCCCGGAGAGTCATACCTGCCGCGTCATGTTTTGAGGAGGTGTCCCGTAGTGTCGCCGTTCATCTGGAATGATGGCACACTCATCCCTCTTGGAAGCCAATGGTCTTATTCCACCACCCGACTCAGACCCGTTTCAAGAGCCGGCCTGATTTACTAGGCCATAGTAAGACCAGCGGGCTCGCCACAAAAACAGACGAGTAGGTACCACAGATAACGCCCCAGAGCAGGGCTAACGAAAAGTCATGCAACACTTCACCCCCGGCGACTGTCAGAGGGATCAACACCAAAATCACCGTCAGACTCGTAACGATGGTACGACTCAAGACCTGATTGATGGCGTTGTTGATCATCACCTCCTCGCTCTCTCGTCGCCGGACTTTGAGATTCTCGCGGATACGATCGAAGACGACAACGGTGTCAGTCAGTGAATAGCCGGCTAACGTCAGCAGCGCTGTGACAATGAGTAGAGTAATCTCTTTGTCCAATACATAAAACACCCCCAGCACTGCTAACACGTCGTGAAAGGTCGCTAGAGCAGCCGCTACACCAAACCGCAGCTCGAACCGAGCCGCGATATACAGAATGATACCAACGAAAGAAATGAGAATTGCGATCAAGGCATCTTCTTGGAGCTTTTTCCCGATTGTGGGCCCAATTTCGGTTGTGGAATCAACCACAAACGAGTTGGTGGGAAACTCCTTGGAAAACGCAGCAACGATTTGTTCGGCAATTTTCTCCTCGATGGTGGTCGAGGTTTTCACCCGAATGAGCAATTTGTTATCCTGCCCAAACTCCTGCAAGTCGGCATTCCCCAAGCCGTTAGACTCTAATGCTTTTCTCGCTTCATCGATGCGGATCGGTTGCTCAAATTTTAACTGCACCGCCGTACCTCCGGCGAAATCGATGCCGAGATTGGCTGCTCCGCGTGCAATCTGGACCACAGCCACCAACCCCAACACAACCAAAAACCCTGACACCGCAAAGGTGATGGTACGCTTGCCCATAAAATCGATGTTGGTCTTGCCTACGATCTCCAACATGCTTGCTCCTTGGCAGATGGCCCTCTCAAACCGTGATTCCTGCCTCTGCCTCTTTCATTTCTCGTATCAGATACTCAACGTTTGTGCTCTGGGTTGGTTCCTATACCACAGGTCAAAAATCACCTTGGTGCCGACCAGCGCCGTGAACAGATTGATCGCAATCCCCAGACACAAGGTAACCGCAAATCCTTTGATTGGCCCAGTTCCAAACAAAAAGAGCGCCACGCCGGTGATTAAGGTCGTCACGTGCGAATCGATAATCGTGAGCAACGCTTTATCATAACCGGCATCGATCGCAGTCCGCACCGCCTTGCCATTCCGCAGCTCTTCTCGAATGCGTTCGAAGATCAAGACGTTTGAATCCACCCCCATTCCGATCGTGAGTACAATCCCGGCGATGCCTGGCAACGTCAGCGTCGCGTTTAAGGCAGACAGCGCACCCACGAGACACACCAGGTTCAAAATCAGCGCAAAGTCAGCGATCGCGCCGGAAAGCCGGTAATACACAATCATGAACAGGATGACCATCGCACCCGCGATCAATGTCGCCCTGATGCCCTTATCGATCGAATCCTGCCCGAGCGATGGACCAACGGTCAGGTCTTGCACAATCTTCAGTGGAGCAGGCAAAGCACCGGCCCGCAACACAATAGCCAGATCGTTGGCCTCCTGCGTGGTGAAAGTCCCGGTGATCTGGGCGCGCCCTCCCGCGATCCGCTCCTGAATGACAGGTGCCGAATAGATCGTATTATCAAGCACGATGGCCATTCGTTTTTTGATGTTCTCCGCCGTGATTCGCTCAAATTCCTTCCCCCCTTTGGAATCAAAGGTGATTGAAACGTAGGGATCGTTGAATTGCCCAATTGCTACCCGTGCGTCACTCAGCACATCTCCGGTGAGCATCACCCGCTTCTTGACCAAGTAGGGAATGCGGTATTCGCGTCCCGTTTCCTTATCCACGGTGCGTTCGAACAAAATTTCATCCCCCTCCGGAATTTTGTCCTGAAACTCTCGGAGGAAGTCTTCTTCCTTATCCTTGGGGATTCTAGCGGGCAGATCCAGCTTCATCTGGTTGTCTTCGTCCAACATCTTGAACTCGAGCAAGGCAGTCTCTTTGATTAAATCCTTCGCCCGTTTCGGTTCTTTGATGCCCGGCAACTGCACAACGATCTGTTTTAATCCCTGCCGCTGGACAATTGGTTCGGTCACGCCAAACTGGTCGATGCGGTTGCGAATGGTTTCCAACGCTTGATTGATGGCCGAATCCTTGATGCGTTTGCTTTCCGTGTCGCGCAAGTTCCACACGACCGAGGTGGGTGTGCCAGCGGATTCGTCCTCCACAAACGACGGGAACTCGTCGATCAACTTCTGGATCGCGGTTTTCATCCCCTCGTCGTTCAATTTGATCGTGATCTGTTCAGCACCGGTCCGCTTAACCGACTCAACGGCAATGTTCTTCTCAGCTAGCAAGTCCTGCAGCGACATCACCGTCCGATCGACCACGATTTCCACCGCTCGATCCTCGTCGACCTCCATAACCAAATGGATGCCGCCCTGAAGGTCCAAGCCCAACGCAATGCCCCTGTCCGGTAAAATAGCCTTCATCCACAAGGGCAACGTCTGATACAGTGGCTGGTATGACGGCAGCGAACACACCACCGACGTTACGATAACCAGCGCCAATACCCCCAATCGTCCTCCGACCTTCTTCATCGTACCTCGAACCCCTTTGTTGCCTACGATTCTTTCTCGTCATCCTCCCCACGCAGCCGTGCAATGGAATCCCGCTGGATCTTGATTTTCGTATTGTCGGCTATTTGGAGCGTGACGGTATGTTTGCCCAGATTTGTAACCGTTCCCCAGATACCAGACGTCGTCACAACCTTGTCACCTTTCTTGAGCGCGTCGATGAGTGCTTTTTGTTCTTTTTGCTTTTTTTGCTGTGGTCGGATCAGTAAGAAATAAAAGATGAGGAAAATTAGAATGAACGGGACGAGTGAGAGCAGACCGCTGGGTCCCTGGCCCGCGGGCCCCGTTCCGTTCGCTCCCGTTCCTTGGGCCCATGCCATAGTTTCCATCAGCATAATAGATAATCTCCCCTTTCTTGGCCTACTGGAAATGTCTTCATTCCCTGTCTTCCGGAGCCGCGACCAGCCATCCACGGACATCAGCAACGGCCTATACCGTGCCGGCTTGCGCGCGATAAAAAGCCTCCCGAAACTCCAAGAACGTTCCTTGTTCGATAGCCGCCCGTATCCGGCGCATCAAGTCTGACACGTACCACAGGTTATGAAACGTGTTGAGCCGTGCTGCCAACATTTCTTTTACTAAAAACAAATGATGGAGATAGGCTCTCGAATATCGCCGACAGACTGGACAACTGCACGTGGGATCGATCGGCCGCTCGTCTCGTGCATACTGGGCTTGTTTAATGACTACTCGTCCCGTTGCCGTCAACAACGACCCGGTTCGTCCATGCCGCGATGGCACTACACAGTCGAAAAGATCGATCCCCCGAGCGACTCCCTCAACCAAATCTTCGGGATGTCCAACTCCCATAAGGTATCTGGGCTTTTCCTCCGGCAGTTCAGGCACCGTGACATCAAGCACCGCATACATGTCGGTCTTACTTTCTCCGACCGACAATCCTCCTACGGCATAGCCATCGAACCCCATAGCCGTCAACTCTCTCGCGGCCCGAACACGCACATCCAAGTCGAGCCCCCCTTGGACAATCCCAAACAGAAGCTGGTCGCTTCTTCGCCGACTGGCCAAGCAACGGGCTGCCCACAGCTTGGTTCGACGGGCAGCATCCTCAACACATTCTCGGCTTGCAGGCAACGCGACACACTGATCAAACGCCATAACGATGTCGGCTCCCAACGATTCTTGAATGTCCATAGCCAATTCTGGCGTGATGAAATGGCTGGCCCCATCGAGATGAGACTGGAAGAGTACACCGTCGTCCGTGACCGTACAAAGTTTGGCCAAACTAAAAATCTGGAACCCGCCACTGTCGGTCAAAATCGCGCCAGGCCATCCAGTAAAGGCATGTAGCCCACCCAGTTCCGCCACAAGTTTATGGCCGGGACGGAGGTAGAGATGATAGGCATTGTTCAGGAGAAGCCGGAATCCCATCATCTGCAAGTCGTCCGGCTCCAGTCCCTTGACCGGTCCCAATGAGCCAACCGGCATGAAGGCTGGCGTGTCGATGACAGCACGATTGGTACGTAACTGCCCCACTCGGGCCTTGGACTGTCGATCACGATGTCGGACCAGATAGTGAACCATCGCCGCGCTCTTTCGCTCTACATATGGTCCGGGGCGGAAATTCCCAGCACCGTTAATCCGTTCCGAATCACCTGTTGAACAGCCCCCAGAAGGGCCAAGCGCGCGACTGTTCGCTCAGACGTCAGTTCTTCCCTGGCATCCACCGCATTGGATCCCTGACCGCCTGGAGGAGGAAGAACCCGATGTTTGTTGTAAAAGGTATGCACAAGCGCCGCAAGCTGTTGCAGATAGTAGGTGACGCGATGAGGTTCGAAGGTCAAGGCGCTGGTCTGCAACACATCTGGATACACAGAGAGTTTTCGGATCAACTCCAGTTCATCCGGATCAGTCAACAGCGCCAGATTCGCTTCCCTTGGCCTAGCCCATTCAATCCTTCTCGTAGCTGCCGTTCGCCAGAGACTGGCGATGCGGGCATGGGCATATTGGACATAATATACTGGGTTATCCGCCGATCGTTGTTTGGCCAATTCCAGATCAAAATCCAAATGAGTCCGCGAATCTCGCATGAGAAAAAAGAACTTCGCAGCATCAGCCCCTACCTCGTCGATAACTTCGCGCAACGTGATAAACGAGCCGGTCCGTTTTGACATTTTCACCTCGACACCGGCCCGCAAGAGGCGGACAAGCTGAACCAGGACGACTCGTAATCGCTCCTTTGGATGGCCGTAGGCCTGCATGACAGCTTCCATCCGGGGAATGTAGCCGTGGTGATCGGCTCCCCAGACATCGATGAGTAAATCGTATCCACGTTGCAACTTGTCGCGATGATAGGCAATATCCGACGCCAGATAGGTGTACTCGCCGTCCTGCTTCTTGACAACGCGGTCCTTTTCATCGCCAAACGCCGTCGAGCGGAACCAGAGGGCTCCCTCCTGCTCATACAAAAGGCCGCGGTTCCGCAAATCATCCAAAACCTGCGCTACCGCCCCAGATTGAAGCAATGACTCCTCGCTAAACCACGACTGAAATTCGATGCCAAACGAGAACAGGTCGTCACGAATTGCCGCCAAGATCTCCCGATACGCCAACACCCGACACTGCTCCTCGAGCTGGACCCGGTCCGTTCCTTCTGCTTCTTGATCAAGCACGGGCTTAAGACGCCTTGCCATGTCACTGATGTAGGTGCCGTGGTAGCCCTCTTCTGGAAACTCAACCGGTTGTCCGCGCAATTCTTGATAGCGCGCATAGACGGACGCCCCCAACAGTTTCATTTGCCGACCAGCATCGTTAATGTAGTACTCGCTGGTCACATCATAGCCGACCGCCTCAAGTAAGCGGGCGATCGCTTGCCCAACAGCCGCTCCTCGTCCATGGCCCACATGCAGGGGTCCCGTGGGATTGGCGCTGACATACTCAACCACCACGCGGCGTCCTCGCCCCACCTCAGCCCTTCCATAGGAGGCGCCTCGTCTATCAATTTCTCGCAACACCTCATGCCACAAAGCGGGTTTGATCGTCAGATTCAAAAAGCCGGGACGGACAACTTCCACCCGTTCAAAGAGCTGCTCAGTAGCAGTAAGGTGTTCAGCAATAATTTCCGCGATCTCCTGCGGGGGTTTTTGTTCCGATGGCGCCAAGGCCATGGCCACCGTTGTGGCTAACTCTCCCCATTCCTGACGTTTGGGAGTTTCAAGGGTCAAAGGCGGCCAGTTTTCTGTTTTCAGTCGGCCTCTCTTGCGAGCCTCATCCAGCGCACTGAGCAAAGCAGTGGAGACCATCTCGTGGACAATGCCGTGAGACACGTAGGAAACTCCTAAGTTCTCAGTAAAGAAAGAGAAAATGAAGGGGTCACTTTAGCATATGGGTCTGGTGGAGACAAGGTAGCGGGTGGGATTTCTCGCATGAGGGAAGCGTTCTCTGCTCCCCACCTCTGGCATAAAGCCACGATGTGATCCGGGTCAATATTTAGACAAATTCTTTGGGAGCAGGATAAGACAGCTTCCCATGACGCACACTGACAGGGAGCTCCGCGGAGAATCATAACTGACGCCCCTCGGGGTGCCCATTGAGCCGGCTCCGTAGGCCCAAACAGGGCAAGGGTAGGAATCCCCACCAGCGCTGCCAGGTGAGTAATCCCGGAATCGTGTCCGATGTACATCTGTGCATGGGCCAACACGCTGGCAACCTGCATTAAGTCGACATGGCGCACCACGGGCAATGGGCGGCTCAACCTATCAAGAATGGCCTGAACATGATCGCCGTCGGCCGGTCCTTCGAGCAACACAACTTGCCAGTGATCGTTCATCAGATGCTGAATGACTGAAGCCATGGCTTGGGGTCGGAGACATTTGGCTCGGCTCCCACTTCCCGGATGAACCACAAGGATCGGATTATGAGAGGTGACACCTAACTCTGCGAAAAGTTGTTGTGCGGTCAACCTGCTCGAGGAGGGAAGCGAAAGCGGCAACGCCTCAACATCACAGCCCAATTCTCCAATAATCTCACAAAATCGGTCAGCTTGATGCTTAGCCGTCACTGTTGGATCGAATGGTGATTTGACCACCACGCGGGGAATTCCCCATTGCTGCAGTCTGTCCCTGATTGCTCCCCCCTGATCATTCATCCAGGCCACCGCAAGCGTGCACTGCCGAATCCATGGAAACTCCTCAATCGCCACACAGAACGGATCCCGAAATGCAAGAGTTCGAATGACCTCTGACTCAAATGCAACCCACTCTTCTATCAGTCCACATTCTTGAAGAAACCGCCCTGCTGCTTCCTGACAAGCAAGAACAAACCGGTAGCCGAGACAGCCGGCTTTCAACCGCCGTAGAGCGGGAACAGCAAGGAGAATATCCCCCAACGCACCAGGATGAATGATCAACGCCCAAGCTGACATTACTTCTTCCTCCCGCCGTTGCTTCCCACTCTCATGGCTCTTTGTCTCGCTCGCTCAAAATCGTCTGGCGTGTTGACATTAAAAAACGACCACCCCTCAGGATCAAATTGGCTGAGTTCCGGCTGCTCCACCCATCGAACACGAAGAGTCCCCGCCAGCACTAAATCCCTTATACTCAGGTGGCCAGACCGCATCATCTCTTCCATCGCCAACACGCATTGACGTCCATAGACAGCGTGGGTTGGGTGTAGATTCTTCTCCCACCGCGGCATCACGATATCCATACCATCTTTCAATGAAACAAGATACCGAATCAGCCCTGCATTAAGAAAAGGCATGTCGCAGGCGCCCACAAAAATATAGGGGGTCTGCGCCAGCCGGATTCCAGTATAGATTCCTCCTAAACTTCCCTGGTGGGGGATCAGATCCCGCCACACGGGGATTTCAGTTACCACTAGCGGGAGCTCCTCAGCAATGACAAGGCTCACCTGCTGAAAGACCTCTCGAAGCACTGTCAGGCTACGCTCGAGCATGGTAGTTCCACCAAGGGAGAGCATCCGCTTATCTGTTCCCATACGTGTGCTACGCCCTCCTGCCAAGAGCACACCAGTAACGTCCACAATCACGATGCCCCCCTCATCTCAAAAGAAAGGGGGATGGGGTTCCCCCCATCCCCCTTTCTTGGGCCACAAGCCAGTCTCTACGTGGCCTCTATCGCTCCTTACAACGTCTTTCCTTTCTTCTTGTTAGCCCGTCTCGTTAAAACCCATCCCTCAAGAAAGACCACCCCAAAGGCAATGAGAACAGGATAAATATACGTTTCCTGAGGAATCGGGGGATTCATGAACGTATAGTAAAAGGCCGACACTGCCATCTTCCGACCAGCATCTCCATTGTGCCCATCCCACGCAAAGAAGACCGTCGGAATGTATTTACCGACCTCGAAAAACGTATCCTCATCATAGTCCTGCTCTTTCTTATTGCCGAGTGGCCGTTCGATGAGTACGTACCAGCGGCCGTTTTTCCACTCACTCTTGAGAACCTTGAGATACTCTTCGTAGCTGTCTCGCTCTTCAAAATCTTTATCCCAGCCGGTGCCTTTAAAGGCCCGAATGGATCCATCTGCCTCCCATTTCACAATGTCTACGGGAAACTGTTCATTCGTTCCAAACAGGTATCGGGGCTTAATGGGAGCTGGTAACTCTTGCCATTTCACCGGCGTTTCAATAGCGATGGCATCATTATACACCGGATAATTGTTCTGCTTGGCAGCGATGGATCCCTCTTCGCCTGTCACCGGAGGTTGTTCCTCGATATCAATATTGACTTCGGTGGGGGCCCACGGCAATTTCCCCTCCGCTACACTCTTGGTTCGATCATCCCACTCCAGCAAATACGCAATCGACTTCTCATTGTAGAGTGACCGGACCCAAATATCGTCAATGCGATTGACGAAGTTTCGCGGCTTATGGGTAATCTGCCCTCCCATCGCTACATAACGGCGCGGAGTGTTTTTCCACGCTTCATGCTCAATATCTGCAGGAATCTCTCCCTCAACGGGATTGGAGGGGATCACGAAGTCAATCTTGGGTTTGTCCGTCAAGGGATCAATTGAAAGGGGATTCCCCTTTGCGTCACGTTCACAAAGAGAGTTGACGAAGTTGGCAATGTCCCACCGCTCATCGATTGTTGTGCTATCTGCAAAGGATGGCATGGGCGTACCGTTGATCCCAGTGGAGAAGGTTCTAAAAATATTGGCCACATTGTAGGGATCTTGACGACTTCCTCTAAAGTTCCAACACTTATGCCAATTGGCCGGCTGAATAGAAAATCCCCAGTCATCCTTTAAATTGAAGGCGTTCCCATCACCACGACCTTCCACTCCGTGACATTCAATACACTTCTTCTCGACTACGAGCTCAGCCCCTCTCTTGATGCTTTCCTCAGTTGCTGGCTTGGGCTTAAGCTCTGCCAAATTCAAGACTGTTTGAGTTTCTGATTGCTTGTCCGTGAAACTTCGATCCTTGACCAACTGCGTTGTCACAAAAGCGAGCACCTGTAGCCGTTGTTCTTCCGTCAGAATCCCTTCCCACGGCGGCATGGCTGAACCTGGCAGGCCGTGAGTAACAGTGTCAAAGAGATCATTTTGTCCGGGAATAGGCTTCTTGGCGTCGAACAAAGGCAGTTCTCCGCTGGCAGTAAGACGAATTTTAAACGTCCCTTGATTAAAATTCCGAGGCCGTGGCCACAGCCGATCGGCCGCTGGACCATCTCCAGCTCCATCAACGCCATGGCACCAGACACACTTGGTGAAGTACACTCGCTTCCCCGCTTCAATCATCTCTGGAGAAGGTGGAGGAGCGAGTTCACCTTTTTTGAAGCCTTCTGGGATACCACTCTGCGCAAAGACCATAGCCGTCCCTGACACGGTCATCAGAATGGCTCCAGCGGTCGCCGAAACAACAAGACTCGCCACCTGAGTTCCACGCTTTTGCATAATACGCCTCTTCAAAGTGTGTTGACCGAATAAACTATCGAGTTCCTTCCTTAATCCCATGTCCTTGGATAGTAGCCAGTGTGCCAGTATTCAAAGAGAATGACTTTCCACATTTCGTCAACGGTCAGGTGCTGCTCCCATGGCGGCATTACTGATGCCCATGGGAATCCCTCATTGGGAAGCCCCATCCCACCCTTGGCGACCCGCCAGAAGATGAATGTCTCTTGTAATTGGGCGATGGTACCAGGATCTGTAAAGTTGGCAGGAATGGGGTTAAATGCAAAGGCATGGAGACCGCGACCGTTGAGATTGTCTCCATGACAGAAATGGCAATTTTGGAAGAAGATTTCGCCTCCCTCACGGACGTATTTCAGGTATCCTGTTGCGTTTTCATCCCATGGATTAGCATTAGGTTTCATCAGGCGCCCCATGCCCTGCTCAACGATGAGGGAGTTGGTATATTCCTGATCGTATTTTCCCTCTGGGTTCACACGATAGGGATTCAATGCCGTTTGAAGTACATACGTCTTTCCATGAACCTTGGTGCTGGCAGGAGGAGCTGGATGTACGGTTCGCAGCTCAATCGGCTCTTCTGATTTTGGCATCATCGCATTGTAAGAGAATCCCCATGTCAGAATCGGAAGAGCGACCAAGTATACATAGCGCAGAAACTTATTGAACCCCGTCTGGGCATCCAGCACATTGAGAATGGGTTGTTTAAATTTCTTCCAATCTTCTTCGTTAGAGGAAAGCCACATCAACACTGCAACCAGGGCAACTGTGCCATACATAGCCCTTACGCTAAAGGGGATAGGAGGATAAATGCGATATTTGATGTAGAGAAGAAAAAATACCCAGAATCCGATGCCCTGCCAAAATCGAGGGATCCCCATCCCCACAGCATTGAGCATGTAACTGAGCCCAGTGAACCCAAGAACAAAGCACCCCACCTCAAATAACATCTGCATCGGCATGTAGCCTTCGACCAGACGAACCGTCGTAGACGGAATGATGTCGAACACCATGCCAGCCAGCAGCAACAATCCGACGACTCCTACTAGTGCGCCAAGTGACATTAGTGCTTTCATTGTATACTCCCTTTGGCCTTTCTTTAGCCTGATGAGCGACCGTGCCGCGCGCTCTCGCTTACGAAATCTTTGGTGGTGGAGCTCCCGCTTTAACCTGCGAGAGGTAATCCACGATTTTCTTCAGTGCCCCCGCACTCAGTTTTTGGCCAAACACTTTCGGCATGGTATTGTCGGGATATGGTTTGACCACGTACGCGCTGGGATCCACGATCGATTCCATAATATATTCTGCGGGAGATTTCGCCGACCCTTTGTAATCTGGTGCTTTAATACGTTGAGCAGCGGTTGTCCCTTCTTCTAGCTTAGGACCAATCGTCCCCACTGCTCCCGGAATCCCAGGGATGGTATGACAAGCCACACATTGAGCCTTGGCAAAGATTTGATCAACAGGCTCAGAGCCGTCAGCCATTAACGAACTCGCTTCGCCTTCTTTGGGTTTGTTTTCTTGAAGCTGAGGACGTTCTCCCTCGGGAATGAACTTCTCATAAGACTTAATCATCTCCTCAAACGAAGGCGGCTCTACCCCTTCACGCACATACATCCATACATCAACAGCCACAAGCTCAGGCAGACTCAACGAGATGGGGGGCTTGTGGATAGGCGGCATAGGACTTTCCCGGTCATTGGTACCTTTGACTCCGTACCCTTCAACCACATAGCAACTGGGACAAGCATGTGATTCGGCTATATATTCTTGAGCATTTTCAGCCGTACCAGCTCCTGGGAATGCCTCCTTTACCACGTAGTCGCGCTTAGCCGGGTTACCCTTCGAATATTTTGGATCCTCAATCCGTTCCTTTGCTCGATTCACAATACCCAGCAAGTTTGGCGCACGCTCGCCGAGCATACCAGCATGAAATGCATGACACAGGGGACACTGCCCTTTCCCAATCGCCCCCTGTTCTTTATTTTTTCCTATCCCCCCAAAAATGATTTTCTCACCTTCATCCGCCAATTGCTGGGGCGTCATCGAACTAAAATCGAGTTTTTCCTCTTTAGGCGGGAATCCTCCTTCTACTTGGGGAAGCCAGTTTCCGTAACCAGAAAGAAACGCCGCTACGAAAAACATAAACCCACCGATCTTCAACAAGGCGCTAAGGTTGGTAAAGTATAAGGCCATGATGAAGGTGGTAGCAGTGATCATGGCAAGAGACACCGGCAACAACCGGCTCTCTCCATAAAAATTCATTTTATAGTTGGCGATTGCGATAAAAAGAAGAAATGTCGAAACAATACCAATAAATGTTTTAAAGACGGCTCGTTTCTTTGCCGTAGGATCGGTGATGGAGACCTGAAAATAGATTAACAACCCAACCAAGATGGCCAACGCCATCCACCCCATCGACAGGGCTTCAACAATCAAATTTCCCAAGGTGCTACCCCTCCTCTTTGGAGAGGGGGCAGAGGCAATGCCCCCTCCTCCGACAAAGCGATCGCATTAAAGAGAGTTGCTCAATGGCTTCCAGCCGGTTGCGGAATAGCTCCAGGAACCCCAACCTTCGCCTCAACTGGAGCTTTCTTGGCAGTTAAGCTGCCAAGCCAGAAGACAAAGAGAATGCTGATCCAAAAGAATAGAACGTTAGCTGAAATCACATTGGCTGCGAATCCAACGGTGTGGGTATAGGCCCACGGAGAATTATCTCGCATGATTTCATTGACATGCCAGAATAGACGAACGGACGAGCGAATATACCCCATCAATCCCATCATCCACGTAAAGGCCGTCGCCAGCATGATAAGGGCATACTGGGAACGAGCAGAGATTTTCCCCCACTCAATTGGCCCCAATTGCTTGGCTCCTTTCATCATCAAACTGTTTAATGCAAACATGAAGAAGAGACACGACAACGTGCTGGCCACTTGGGGAACCGAGAGGCCGACCCGCACATTTGCCGGAATGTAATACCCGTAGATAGCAAGGAAGATGATATTGATATACGCACAGGCGAAAAATACCCCCATAAAGATGTTACCGAACCGAGCCCACGAAACAGTCGGTACTTTATTGCCTCGCATGTACCATACGAAACTGAGCACGGTGGTCACAATAATGACATTGATTCCCCCGTTTTTGGCTGACATGACTCCATAGTTGCCCAACACAGGGTGTTGTTGCCCGCCCATCGCTTTGAGCTCAGCCGGAGTCATGACCATGGTATGGGGAGTGATAAAGACCATGAACCCACACGCCATTAAGAAAACAAGGTACTTAATATACCGCTGAAAGCGTTCAGCACCCCTCATCCGGCCTAATGCCTGCCATAAGTAATAATTGGTGCTCAAAAAGAGGATGCCAATCATCGTCGCCTGAATGATAAACAGCCACGCCAGCAATCCACCCATGAGCGTAATTCCCATCTGCTGCCGATAGGCATAGACCTCTCGCATGAGCCAATAGCCCGCAAATGGAAGAGGGATCAGGAACGCCACGCCAAGGGCCATGGCGATGTACCCCATCCAATCATAGTGGGCCCTTTCTTCATCGGTCTTCGCCGCCAAGAATTTGTACGCGGCATACGCAGCAACCACGCCTCCCCCAAAGGCCATGTTACCGAGAATACGATGGAGATTAAGCGGATTCCACAGAGCGGTATGAATGACATGCCAAATGTTGCCCAGATAACGCCCCTGCTCATCAACACCGGCTGGTGACATCATGAAGCCGATCCAGGAATTTGCCAAGAACATGAGCAGAGTCCCGATGACGTTGAGAATAACGGACATGCTCAAGTGAATCCACTTTAAGAATCCCTCCTTCATCTTGTCCCAGCCATAGTAGTAGATGTAGAGGGTTCCGCTCTCAGCCACGAACATCAGCGCATAGATGTGCATGACCGGACGGAAGATACTCGAAAGATAGGCGAAGAATGTTGGATAGAGGGTCAAGAAGGTAAAGATGAGTATTCCGCCCAGAATGGCTGTCAGCGAATACGCGGTCAGACTAATCTTGATAAAATCATACGCTAATTGATCGTACCGCTTAGCCAGCGCTTTGTCCTTCGTCATCACACCCATAAACTCGATGATCATACAGAATATGGGAACCGCAAGGACAAAGCTTCCGTAATACAGATGTTGCTGGTTGGCAAACCAGATCAGCACCCGGCTTTCAAAGTTGTATCGCGGATAATCAGTGGGACTGTCCGTTGTTTTGGGGGCAGGAGCTCCAACAACAATACCTTCGGTCTTATAGTAGACATCTCGAGCCTTTTCAACCTTCTCCCCTTCCTTTGGTGCCCCCTCCGCAACCGGAGCCTCCTCACCCGTAGCTGGCGACGGAAGCGCCATAACGATCGGAAGGAAGAGAGAAACGACGATCGCGCATAGCGCAACGGTCGAGAATAGTTTCTTCCGCGTTACAACACCCATGAAATACCTCCTTGGGCAAGGACAATCACTGATCCTTCCAACCCCTTTCAACTCATTTCCCTTATACCAATCTTGTTGACACCCGTGATCACACTAGACAACCCTACTGCTTCAGCACCTTCCCCTTTCGTCATTGACGAAACAGATACCAAAAATCCAACCCTTGCATTTCCATCAGGTAGTGATCAATCAGCGTAAAATACGTCACCGCAATAACCAGTGACACAAGCACCGCAATAATCGGATTGTTAAGTGCGCTCATGCTCTCTTCCCCTTCCTTCCTTGCCTAGCTCAGTCACTTCCCTTAGCGCAAGCCAGCCTCGTCGGCTCCTTCTCGCGCGTTGTTCAGCAGGGACACTGAATCCCTGCAAACCAATAGAAAAACCACAGCGAGACTGCGCAGGTAATATAGAAAATCATCTTGCCAATTTTGATCTTGATATCACTATCCTGCTGGGCTGTCTCTGCCATCGATAGCTCCTTGTCATGATAAAAAAGAGATGAACAACCGGCCTTGTGTTTCTTGACAGGGAGGTGACCCTGTGTTAATCAACTCCTCGTCAACTGAGGTGTGAAATTTGACTGTGCAAGGGAAAAAGTATGTCAAAAAATGCGAAAGTGTTTGACATTATAGTTTTGGCTGGAATGGTTGTCAATATCATTCTGGCTGTGTTTTTAATCTTGTATTATTTCGACTTTCTCTAGTGTTCGTCTCGCTTCCTCTTTGCGATGTCCCGGACATCGCGCAGCGGAACCCGATAGTTTCATCGCGGAAATCCGGCATCATCTTGCTGCGGCTCGTGATTCTCACATCAGCCCCGGTGGTTGTATACCCCCCTCCCCTTAGCACCCGATAGGTTCCAAATTCAGGACCCATCGGATTGCGCTCAGGAGAATCGTGGTAATACTCTTCCTGGTACCAATCAGCCACCCATTCCATGACATTTCCCGCTCCATCCATGACCCCATAGGGACTCTGATCCATCTTGAAGCTCCCAACTGGGGCGGACACTTCATAGCCGTCATACACACGGGCCCAATTGGCACCATTGACTAGTTCCTTGTTCCCCCAAGGCCACAGCCTCCCATCAGTACCGCGCATGGCCTTTTCCCATTCTGCCTCTGTGGGAAGCCGTCTCCCTTTCCAACGGCAATAGGCATCCGCATCCTCCCACGACACATAGACGACCGGCTGATTGGGCCCCTTCATCTTTCCTCCGCCTTTGACATATCTGGCCGGCAAGCCAGGCTTGCGGTGTCCCGTTGCCACAACAAACTGCTGATACTGATGGTTTGTCACCTCATACCGATCAATAAAAAACTCATCCAAGTAGATTACCCGTGATGGTCGTTCGTCGAACCCCCCCTCTTCCGTTCCTCGAATAAACGGTCCTGCCGGAATCATGACCATCTCCTCTTCAACCAGTGCTTGATTCGAAATATCGGCAGGCTCCGACTCAACAACCATTTCACCGACTGGTTGTTCGTAGGGAGTCAAGGTCGTGCCTTTTAGAATGCCGGCGATCGGCAGAGCCGCGCATGCAAGCACGACCACCAGGAACACGACTTTGAACCTTGTCTCCAACATAGCTACGCTGCAGGGAGCCAAAGGACTTCGCGCGTCAGGCTGACCTCCTCAATCAGCATCTGCCGCGCAGCGGATGCCAATCGTAATATCGGCTCGCCAGTGCTTTGCCGCAAAGCGCTTAGACAGACGGGCATTATGAGCGGTTTCTCTCCATGAACCTCCTCGCACCACCTTGAGATCTCCTTCTTCCGGTCCCTTCGGATCCCGATACGGCGATTTTTTGTAGTAGTTTTCGTCATACGAATCCGCCACCCATTCCGCCACATTGCCCGTCATATCATAGAGTCCATAAGGGCTCCGGCCGGCTTCAAATGAACCGGGAGGCGCAAGGTATTTGTATCCATCCTCACTACCTTCTAGATTGGCGCGATCGGCAGCAAATTGGTCCCCCCATGCATACTTTCTCTTGCCTTCGCCACGACCGGCTTTTTCCCATTCCGCCTCTGTTGGCAAGCGCTTGCCGGCCCATTTGCAGTAGGCCGCCGCATCGCTCCACGAAACACTCATCACGGCAAACTCAGGCTGTAGTAACTTTGACTGGTCATCCTCAAACACCTCGATTTTCGGTAACGGACGTTTTGTCATGTTGGCAAATCGCAGGTATTCCGCCTGGGTCACCTCTTTAAGATCGATATAGAACCCTTTTAAGAACACCTGATGTTCGGGAGCCTCATCCGGATCCCCGTCGTTACTCCCCATCGTGAACGGCCCCTCCGGGATATACACCATTTCGCGCCCTTCATCGCCGATCTTGATCTTGTACATGGAATAGTCCTGAGGTGTCGCTGCCGCTTTCGCGGTCTGAGTCCCGGATGCGACCGTTTTGGCCAGCTCCTTGACCTTGTTTGCTTTGTAGGATTCATAAACCAACATACCGATGAGCCCCAAAAATGACGCAAAGACAAAAATGATTGATCCGTACAATACACCTCGATGCTCCACAATTGCCTCTCCCACTGTTTAGGGCTGCGGCGTCGGAGGCGAGCCCTCATCAGAAGCGGACTTCCTAGCCGCTCGAAGGTCGAGCAACATCGACACATGAACGCCGAGAAATCCACCCATTGCCGCCCCGGCACCTGCCCCTACCCACAGACGTTCCACATCAGCCACTAGCCACGCCAGTATCCCCCCCACGACTGTTCCCACCATAATACTGACAAGAAATCGACGTCCTCCCAATAGCCCAATGACACTGCCTAACAGCAGTCCCACTCCAACAGCGATGGGGACCGCTCCTCCGCCCATCACCATTCCGATCAAGGCTCCTACGGTTCCCATGACCGTTATCCCCAGCACTATGTCCAGGAGTTGCCCTTTGGATATCTGACAACCCCATTGGCTAATAGGGTTCACCATCATTGTGCCGCCTTCGTTGGAAGCGCTATCAGCGGACCAAAATCAATCTCTACCCCAGCCCCCGCCATGAGCGAGATCCCCCATGCTTTGGCCGCCGGCTCATGTCCATGGATCCTTTTAAAATCTTCGTAGACGTTTACCTGTTCCTCAAACCACTGGCCCACTGCTGTTGTACCGCTCCGGACTACAATCTCAGAACCACTAAACATTCCTCCTTCCGTCAACGTCCCTTCCGGCTTTGAAGGACTCCAAACGTATTTGGTAAAGACCGGAATAAACAAGAGATCGGTATCGAGCGAGGCATAGACAGCCGCAAGTGGCTCGTTGCCAGCCGGCGCCTTGATTAATCGCCATCGCCACGTGAGAACAGGGTAGGCTCGTGGGTCCCAGTCGATCTTTTTCTTCTTGATCCGCTGCCCAGCGTCTTTCGCCGATAAGAAGGTGTGCCCGTTTTCGGACTGGACTTTGTAAGCTTCTCGTCCTTTTGATTTGCTGCGCTGACTTTCGTGTTCCCACAATGATGGAAAGCCATCCGCATCTTTCTCTTTAAAATCTTCCAAAACCAGAACCTGCTCCTCAGCCTGCCCCCCAATCGGGGCAGCGGCAAAGCCACTGACGACCAACCCTCCTAACAGAACTCTCATGAATACTGTCAACGTGATCCCCATCGAACAACTCTCCCGTTTTCCAATTTATGTTTCATGCGACGAAACCGCTGACAAGAGGGGGGTATTTTGATGGGGACTTTCTTCCCCCATCACCGGTTGCTGACCCCATTGACACATCCAAAAGAGCACTAGCACCGCTGCCCAAAACACCACCATGTTCAAGGTCACCATTTGGGCAGCAAACGAGAGATCCGGAGTAAACGCCCAGGGCGACACATCCGCCATCAGCTCACTCACATGCCAGGCCAACCGTCCCGACGAGCGGATATATCCCATCAGCCCCATCACCCAGCTGAACGCCGCCGCCATTGCAAACAGCACCACCATGCCGCGTGACGGGATATTTCCCCATTGGATCGGGCCATGCACGATCGATCGTCTGAGCATAGCGCGGTTGATCACCAGACCGACCACAATCACTGTCAGTGTGGTGCAAGCTTGCGGCACCGACAAGCCCACCCGCACATTCGCTGGCAGATAAAACCCGTAAACTGACAACCCCACCACGTTCGCGATCCCTACCCCAAACAACACGGCAAGAACAATATTGCCCGTCGTCACCCACGATACCGTCATCGTTCGATTTGCACGCCGCATGTAGAGAAAGCTCAGCGCGGTGCAGAGAAGAATTACGTTGATGGCTCCGTTTTTAGACGACATGACCCCATAATTCCCGATAACCGGATGTTGCGCACCACCCATCGCCTTCATCTCACCAGGCGACATGAGGAGCGTATGCGGTGTCAGCCAAATGAACAGCGCCAACAGTAGTCCGCCAAACACTAATTGAGAGTAGGGTTGATACCGCTCTGCTCCTTTGAGCCGCGCCATGCTCTGCCAGATGTAATAGTTGATGCCTAGAAACAAGGCGCCAATCAGCAGCGCCTGCACCACAAACATCCAGGTCAAGAGCCCCCCCATCATAGTCACTCCCATGGTCTGCCGGAATGCAAAGACAGATCGCATCAGCCAGTAGCCCGCAATCGGCATCGGCAACAACGCGCAAACCGTGACCACGAGGAACACATATCCCACCCAATCGAAATAGGCTCGTTCCTCCACCGTTTTAGCAGTGAAAAACCGATAACAGGCATAGGCGAGCACAACCGCCCCCCCGGACATAATGTCCGCCAAAAATCGATGGACGTTGAGTGGATTCCACAAGACCGAATGCAAGAGGTGCCAACCGTTGCCCAAAAACCGCCCCTGCGCATCTACACCAGCCGGAGCCATCATGAAGGCGGACCAGGCATTGGCTAACAGGAGCAGCGCGGTCCCCACAGCGTTCGTCGCTACCCCAATGGCTGCATGACCCCACTTCGCCCCTCGTTCCGTCATCCGATCCCAGCTATAGTAATAAAGCATCAGAAGAAGGGACTCGGCCACAAACACGGCAGCATAGGCGGGCATAAAGGATTTGAACGTTCCCCCCATATAAGCCATGAAACTCGGATAAAGCTTGATAAACATAGCGAGCATCAGACTCCCAATGATCGCGGTCACAGAAAGGGCTAAGACCGCAACCTTGGCCAAATCCCTCGCTAGGGCATCATATCTGAGCGACAACGCCGGTTTGGTAGTGATCAACCCCAGGAATTCAAGCAACGCACAAAAGAGCGGCAACGCCAGCACGAACCCGCCAAAGTACGTGTGTTGCTGCGTGACAAACCACACAAGCGCCCGGCTATCCAGCGAGCCGATTTGGGGATAGACCATTTCGTGGGGTCCCGGAGCAGGAGGACCTTGCGGCTCCCCTGGCGTGTTGAAATAAATATCCAGTGATTCTTCGGCCAAACATGCTTCCTGTACACTAAGACTCCACAGGATAATCAGCAGCACAATGGCTCCGAGCGCCATCAACCGCCCCTGTCTCTGCAGCCAGTATCGGTTTCCAGTAATCATGCTACACCTTTTGATCCAGGAGCAGTCGGCAGGGCCCGTCCCGCCTGGTTTGTCCCTCCAAGAATCCCCATGACAAAGGGACATCGAAGAAGTCCTTCCTTCAACCGTTGTCCCTCCTGTTCCTCCACCAGCCGACGATGCCCCAAATAATAGCCATAGAGCGCCATAACCCCGCCCACCAGTGCTCCTATCCCAACGACGTAGAGGGGAGCCATCAACGTGAACTGAAACAAGAACAACCACATGCCCATCGCCACCAAATAATAAGTAGACGAAAAGGCAAGCCCAGGCCACCACCAATACTTGAGAAGCGCGGACAGCTTTGTCTCAGCCAACCAAACCCTCCATGAGGAAGTCGAGGTAGTGGCCCGTTCAGTCATTCCTTCTAAATAAGCACAGAGGGTGATCACGCTACCCGACAATGAGACGGCAACCAGTGGGACAATGACCAGCCGTTCTGTCATCACGAAATCAAGGGAGGCAGCAAGGGCACCGGCAACTGTTCCTATCCCCACCCACGCACCGACACTGCGCGCTCGGCTTCTTACCAATGCCCGTAAGGCTGCTCCATCGGGAAACGTGGGAAATGGTCTCCCCTTTACAACGAACCGACGCACATGCCCGATCTCAAAGGCATCCCGCGCCACAGACGCGCAGGCAACCATGATCGCCATCATTGCGGGACCATCCGGATGGGAGAAATAGTTGTAGCCCACCACCCACAACAGGGCCAACACCAGCAGCGAGAGTTGCACACCATAGACCGCTCCAACCCATAGAAGGACCCACCCCAGAATCCGAGGGCCATCTTCGCGAATAATCGTCTGCCAATGATCCAATCTCCCGACTCGATAAGTTGCAAATGCCGTGACAAGCGACACCACACCACTGACTGCCAACAGCACAAAGGGATCTGCAAGCGGGATAACATCCTTGGCCATCCGATAAACTAGAAAGACCACCGCCCCTGACACCAACATAACCAATCGTTTTCGTTTTCGGACGGATTCCTCCGTTACAGCCAGACTCAAACTCGGAAGCACCCGCAGTGCCATTCGATGGAGCATCGTCACTCCCTATTCGCTCTGGACGGATCCATTCCATCACCACCCTGAGCAACCATTCCTAGGCTTTATCTTGTCTGGCACTCATCCCAAAATACTTGGCTTTGACCTCTTCCATCAGCGCTACAGTCACACGCCGCAATCCCCGCTCCGCCGCCGTTCGCTCCAACTCGACCTTCGCCATTGCCCGCACAGCAGGTGGTACGTTTTCCAGCCGTCGTTCCGCTTCCAATTCCCACCCAATCTGTTGATCGGTCACTGACGGAAAGAGCGACTCATACGTAATAACCCGAGTTCCGCGAGCTCTTGCTCGCTCTTCCGCTTCCTGTCGCACAAGGACCGCCATGTACGGTGGCATCCGGTCCAGCCGATGCAACGCCTCATCCGTCCATATCAACCGATCAACGACCCCCTCCTCCTGTCCCGCCGGCACATCGACCCCCACCATGAATCCGCAGCCGCGGCATTCCGAACGGACAAACCATCTGGGCACCCCTTTTTCTCCCTTCAGCTCTTCGATTCCTTGTGTGTGCATCCAGCGACCACATCCACAGGTCAACATTGCCCACCGTGCATAAATATAGCCCAAGAAGGTTCCCCTGCTCTCCCGAGATCACGTCCTTGCGTACCATTCAATGGACTCACACAATAGCCACTGCTTGCTCTGCCTTTCATCCGATTTTTCCTGGATAAAAAATATAGAGCATCGCGTAGGTAAAGCTTCCGGTCGCGAACAACACACAGTAGATCACCATCGTCAATCGGCCAAGGGCCCGGTGCCGCTGTGCTCCATCCGGCCAAATTCGTTGAATCGCCATCTCCAAAAGCAGCACCGTCGTGAAGATAGCCATGAACGCAAGCCAGACACTCAACCTTCTCACGGACAAGCGGTCAACTAGGTATAAATACAGCACGTACGTTCCAATCAGTCCACCAACGACGCTCCACAGCTTGGCCACCGATCGCCACGATACCTGTTTGGGTCCCCGCCTCAACTGCCGTTTGGCACCGATGAAGGTCTGAACCCGAAATCCCAACACGATCAGATAGATCGCCATAATCAAACCGATGATGACGAGCATAATGTGCAGGGTCAGTACCGGAACAAACACACGGTCATACAGTTCTTGTGAACCACCGAATCCTTCTTTTCCCTCGAAGGCTAACACACCGAGTTGACGAAAGAGATAATAGGCCACGAAGAAACTGGCCATGGAAGCCATGCCACTCAGCATCAGCCAATGATGAGCGTTGGTATTGTGCTTGCGTGCTTGCAGCCATCCAGCAACAAAAAGCACGGTGAAGAGGGTCGCCATCAATTGACTCAAATCTGCACCCACTGTGGCATGGGTTCCGAAAAATCCCGGCTCCCTCAACCACTCCATAATTCTTGCTCCATTACTCCTGCTCTCTTACGTCTTCCTGTGCGCTCATGTGCTTTCACTGCTTTTCCTCGGGGCTCGTCCCTCGTCCATTGGCCGCCCATCCCCGCAGAGAAATCCAACCGATTGTCTCCTTCGTCCTTGCATCACCACAGTTCACATTGCTCCCACCTGCTGCCCCTTGACCCCTTGAACGACGGCAGTTTTTTCCTCTTCCACAATGTCAATAAATCCCGCCTTTTTCATCCATTGCACGACATCACTACACCGATAACAACTTCCGAACTGAGTGTTCACCAAAATATGGATGGCAAAGGCCGTGGTCCATGCTGGGGCTGTCCTACTTTCATCAAGAAAGCGATCCTTCACCACAACACGGCCGCCCGTTGTCAAATGGGCATACACTTTTTTAAACAAGGCTTCATTGCCCTCATTGGTTTGATAATGCAAGATGTCGGACATCAATACGACATCGTAGGGTCCCCCAAGCGAATCCCGGTTAAAATCTCCAGCCATCAGAGTGATTCGAGCAGTCAATCCTCGCTCTTTGACCGTTTTCTCCGTGAGGCGGAGCGTGGCCGGCAAATCAAAGACGGTCGCTGTCAAGTCAGGATACACCTCACAAAATGCAATGGCGTTCGTCCCTGCTCCTCCTCCCAAATCTAACAAACGAACCGGACCCTTCAATTTCAGGCGCCGCGCCAATTCCGGACCACTCTGACGACCGATTCGATCCAATACAGTCAAGACATTGCCCCCCAATTCCGGATCAGTCTCAAAGACATGCCGATCTGCCATTCGGCGTCCGGTGCGGACCGTCTCCTCCAACTTGCCCCAGTTGTTCCACTCCGCATCATGAAGCCGCAGTAGATACCCGACATAGTGCGGTGAGCTTTTGACAAGGTACTGACCCGTTACAGGCGAGTTGGCATAGTGGTCCCCCTGCTTGAGCAACAGCTTCATCGCCACCAGAGCGTTGAGCAACAACTCAAGCGTCGGTCCATGCGCACCAATTTGCTCAGCAATTTCCCTGGCAGACTTGGGCCGGTCATCCAGCGCAGTAAACACATCGAGCGTCACCGCCGTTAAGAGGATTTTTGTTTCCCAGTAATAGCCGAGTTGAAACACCTCGGCGAGCGAGAGCTCTCGTGACACAGTTTCCCCCTCTTGCTCCTCTTCGAGGCTGTGAAAAATTGATCTTACAGAGAGAAGAAAAGGAAAGGCAAGGAGCAGACCGTCATGGTGAATTTCTGCTCGTCGTGATTCGAATGGTTCCTGCTTCAAACGCAAAAGGCAGCGGCACGTGACCGCTGCCTTTGCTCAAGAGATGACGATACTGATCGTTACTTGATTTCAGCCTTAAGCGTGGCCGTGCCACCGTCGGGCACATCCACCTCAAACTCGATTTTCTTGGCCTTCCCGGCAAATGGATGCCAGGCCACCACCTTATGCTTGCCGGGCGGAACGTCCTTGATCTCGAACGAACCGTCTTCCTTGGCCACAGCATAGTAGGGATTGGTCACGGGTAAGAAGAAGGACTGCATGAATTCATGTTGGTCGCACTGCAAGCGGAAGTAGCCCTCTTTTTCCGCCCCACCACGGAACACCACGGGCTTTTCCAGTCTGTCGCCCTTCTTGGAAAGACCAATGTTAAAGCCGGTCGCAGAGGTCGATCCTTTCACCACAAAACTGTGGGGGTTATGAAGCACACCCGCCACCGATTTGGGATCATCCGGATCCGCATCGGTATTTTCCACCTTAAAGAGCCGATTGTTGACCACAATCCCACTGAACGGCTGGAAGTCGCAGAACTCCGCCTTTACTTCCGTCCCACTGTAACTATCCATAAATGCCTTGTCTTCAATATCGACCACCGCAACAATGGCGTGTTTGAGCCCGCCATCTTTGCTCACTTCGATCTGCTTAAGAAACCGTTTGTCCCCGTCTACCAAGCTCTTGTTGGGGATCTTGGCACAGAAGCCGGGGTTGGGAAATTTGGACAGAAGAAATTCCTTCTGCTCGGGCTTTCCAGAATAGATGACCTTCCCAGTAATCGTTCCACCTGCAAACGACGTGAGAGGCGACGCAATGACTGCGACGGCTACCACGCCCATCATGATCGACAACGAACGTGTCATAAGTGCCTCCTTGTAATGGACTGATGGATCCCAGTTTTGTCCCTAGGGAGTCCTCTCCCGGATCCCCCCGATCGACACACGGGACAGCCTCCGCTGGATGGTGTCTAGACGATCGGCAACGTGCCGGAAAGACTAGCCTAGGACCTGTTGACTTGCAATGGATATTACCGCACCCTTATCTTTGCAGACAAGACCTAAAATTCGCTCGTTGCCTCTTGATCCATCAGCCATCACGAGAATTCCTTCTCAGACTTCCTTCATCAAAAATCTTTTGTTCCTGTGCGCGATTGGACAACGTGCTCTCCCTCCAAGCTCCTGATGAATGAGTAAAATTCCTGTGGCAAATCTGAGTTTAACCTGTTATAGTGTGGCAGTATAAATTTCTGCGCAGTAAGGTTGAGAGCTGTTGACTAACACATCCGGTTCCGAAGTCGCGGAGTCAGCTTCTCCCGTCGAGGCTATTCCGAATTCAGCCTTATCTGGCCCGCAGCGAACCTTTCCTCAATCCGCTACCGTCTTCCTGTTCTGCCTTATCGTAACCGGCACAATCATTGGCGTGCCCCTGTTCGGATATCTATGGGGCTATACAAGGCTGGACTGGACGATGTTCGGCTTGCTGTATGTGATCACCGGCCTAGGAATCACGGTCGGCTACCATCGTTTGATTTCCCATCGAAGCTTCGACTGCCCGTCGTGGGTCAAGGCAGGCTTGCTCATCGCCGGAGGATGGGCGCTTCAGAATTCGGCACTGAAGTGGGGAGCCGACCATATCCGGCACCATGCGGCCTGTGATCAAGAAGCGGATCCTTACAATGCGACGCGGGGATTTTGGTACAGCCACTGTGGATGGCTGTTGGTGGAACAACGGCACACTGATGAAAAATACGCAGTGCGACTCCGGCAGGATCCGATCGTCATGTGGCAACACCGATATTACATGCCGATCGTGTTGTCAGGGCTAGCAGTACCGTTCATTGTCGGATTCTCGCACGGCGGCTGGCGCAGCGGGCTCAGTTGTTTCATCCTGGCGGGTATCGGCCGAACATTTGCCGTCCTGAATTCCACGTTTTGCATCAATTCCATCTGCCACATCTGGGGACGCCAACCACACAGTCAAGCCAATTCGAGCCGCGACAGTTGGGTGGTCTCCCTGATCACGTTCGGCGAGGGGTACCACAATTATCACCACACCTACCCGAGCGACTATCGCAACGGCCCGCAGTGGTATAACTTTGACCCCTCAAAATGGTTGATTGCTACCCTCTCATTCCTGGGACTGGCATGGTCGCTCCGAAGAGCCAGCGGTCCTGCAGCCAGACCTTCGAATCTCCCTCTGACTCCTTGAATCAAACGATCCGACGATCAGACAGGATTGCCATTTTTTGATTCTGTTTCTGACACACAAAATAAGACAACACCTGCTTCGCTCCCGGCTATACCATGTCTATGACAATCGCATCTCTAGCAAGAGCGAGGCTAGCTTGCTCGCAACATAGTTCGACTGTGCAACATGATGCTTGTCAAGCAACAAAGGCCAGCACTCTCTTGAGAAGAAGCGGGATAATCAGAATGTGATCTGAGAAGATCCCCTCCTTTTAAGACACGAGACAAAGAGAAGAACCATTCAATGGCTTCTCCGTAGCAGCAATAAAAAAGAACGAAGACATGACGACCGGTTTGTGCACGCAACCGGGTATGCCGGTTTGTTTTCAAAAGACTCTTTTTGTTACACTTTTCCCGTCATAATATTTTTTAACCCTCAGCCAAGAGCATCCCATGGATATGACCTCGCGTCCACAATGCTCATTCGTGAGTTGTTTGCTTCTATTCATAGGCTACGCCGTCCTGTTCTTTACCGGTTGTGCAGGCATGAAGACCCCTGTCACCACCATCTACGAGGAAAGTCGGGGAGCCGTGCTGCTTGAGACCGTACGGGACAAATCATTTCAAGCGGCTCATCCCATTAAACTGGACGAAGCGACGATCGCCAACGTTTTACGCGGTGTTCATACCAAAGAGAAGCCGGGGCTGGTGCTGTTGCTCGGCAAAGCCTTGATGGCAGCCAACTACAATGACGTTCGAACCTTTTCAGAAGACGACATCGCGCTCTTGGCGCCGCACATTTCTTCCGCGCTCGCACAGGCCACTCCGAATCAACGGGTCGCATTCCGATTGTATTATGCGCCGGAAGGACAGGTTCGCGCAGCCAAGGGACAGGATGTCAGGGAAGTCACCGCGGGGTATCTCTTCGCGGAAGGACTCTCGCTCAACTTGACACTGACACATTATCGGTACCGCCCCGGAAAAATCGACAAGACACAACCCCACCAGCTTCCTGATCCTGACGGTCTACGCAATCGCGAAGTGCGATTTATTCCCGAAAAGGCATTGCGGAGAGAAATCGGCTCATCGAGCTGGTTCAGCGGATCGGATGACCGAACAGTAGTCGTCGATTACCAACTTCTCAATAGACTCCTCGCCTCGCCATTTGCCGCTCCCTCTTCCTCTCCAGTTCCAGCAATCGGTGGACAACCGGCACAACCGACACCGGGAGCAACCGACATGGAGCTGCGCGCCTTCAGAGAAGAGTTAAAAGCCATGCAAAAAAAACTGGCCGAGCAAGAGGCGGAACTGGAACGGCTGAGACAGTCGTCAGGGAAGTAAGCGGCGCTGCGACTGCCCACCGCCAACTCCCCCTCCGCCACGCCGTTCGCTATGCTCCCGTAAGAAAGGAGGGGGCTCTGTCCTCAATAACCTACGAACGCCTCGTCACTTATGACCAAACAGGGTGGAATCGGCTGAATCCGCTCCTATTCGCTGCACACTGAGAAAACACCGGTATGACTCAATGATCGATGAGCAGACCGGACAATTCTTTCAATGGGTGAAGCAGCCATGTGGGAAAGCAAGAGATGGCTGGATCAACCAAACGGCGAATCGGTTACCATTCTCAGCAAAGATGTGACCTTCAAAGAGATCGCCCATTTCGAGGGTGTCTTCAACTCGACTGCCGCTTCGAAGGCGACATTCGCCCGACGGGAACGATCGTGATCGGCAAGCACACGGTCGTTCGTGCCCCACTCAACATCGGCCCATTGATTGATCTGCAGCGGCACAATCAAGGGAACCGTCACAGCAAGCCAAACGTTTCACATCCTCACATAAGCCGTCTTCCTCGACGACGTCCATACGCCGGTGTTTTTGATGGAAGAGGAGGCTTACTGCAAGGGGATCTGCGACGTGGGAGTCCATCCTTTTGAATCGGAGCTTACCACCGACATCCAGATGCCACCCATCACGGTCGAACAGCCGGAGGTTTCTTGATCTTACGACAAACTTCTCACGAACAGCCAGCTCATCGTCAACGTCTTGCGCCCATGGCATCGATCTCTTAGAATGCGCCCTTAACAACTTTCTACAAGTGCCCCCGACACAGATGATCAACAATTTCAATCTGTCCTCTAACCACACAAAAGATGGAGGTCTGACATGAAAAGAGTTAAGGGCGTTGCAGTAGCTACAGCGGCGGCTCTGCTGTTTGGCGGATGGTCAATTTCCTCCGCCACCAACGCTGGTACGGTTGAATCGCTGGTCATGGTGGACGCAAAAGGCAAGGTCCTCGGCCCTATCGTCGAGATGGCTGGCCCTTTCTTTAAACTACCCCTCGTTCCTTTCAAGGTTGGCGAGTCCATCTTTGTCCTGTCAATCTTTAAGAACAAAATCGCCGGCAGCGGGAATCCCATCAACCTCTACTTTGATAATCGACGCTGCGATCACAAGACCGGCCAAGCGGTTGCGGCCCTGGATGAAATTATCACCAAGGAGGCAGCACGGGACGAAGCATTTTGGTCGTTTGTGGGCGCGGACGGAAAGACGGTCTATGTGCCAACACCCCACGCCCAACCGATCAAATCGTTCAAGGTGCAATCCAGGCTTTACGTTGAACCCACCGGAGAGGTGGAGTGCCAGGAATATCCCAAATTCATCCCCACAGCCATTCCGGCAACCGCCATCGAGAACTTGTTAGAGACGTTTACGCCGCCGTTCTCCGTTGACGCTGTGATCAAGAAATAACCAGACCAGTTGGGGTTGGCCCGTACTCAGGACTCACCTCCGGGGCATTCCCATTCACCACCAGCACTGAGGTGGTTCTTGCTCGCTCTTGCTCAGACGATTGACTGGGATCCGATCAGCAGCATAAATCAACTCTGCCATGCCCACTTCTGCCCAAGAAGAAGCCCTCGCTCCTCGGCGAATCATTCCGATGGGAGACTCGGCTGTCACTGTAGAGTTTGGGGATAGCATCGACCCAACAGTCAACGCCCTTGTCATTTCCTACACCAAGAAGATCCGCGAGCAAGACTGGAGCGGAATCGTGGATGTGGTGCCCACCTTTCGCTCAGTGACCATCCATTTCGATCCTCTTCAGTGGGACATGGCTTCGCTGGCCGATCACTTGCGAGTCCTGTCCTGCCCCTGTCCCTCGGGAACCGAATCGAGCGGCACAGTCCACCAAATTCCGGTCTTGTATGGCGGTGACTACGGACCAGATTTAGACGAGGTCGCGGCATGGGCCGGTCTGGAACCCTCTACGGTCATTCGTTTACATGCCTCCGTTCAGTACCGTGTTTATATGATAGGATTTAGTCCCGGCTTTCCCTATCTGGGACTAGTTCCTCCCCAACTGACAATCCCTCGGCTCGCAACTCCCCGTCCCCGAGTCCCTGCCGGATCGGTCGGTATCGCTGACCGACAGACCGGCATTTATCCGATCGCAACTCCGGGAGGCTGGAGACTGATTGGGCGAACGCCCATCCCGCTATACCATCGAAAGGGATCAACACCGTTTTTGCTCAAGCCTGGTGACCAGGTCCTGTTCAGACCAATTACACAGGATGAATTCGAACGGCTCAGCCGTGAGGTAACCGATGAATACCATCGATCTCAACAGTGATCTTGGGGAATACGATGATCAGGCATTTCTCGCCCGTGAAGCAGAGCTGATGCCCCTGCTGAGCTCGGTCAACATTGCCTGCGGAGGACACGCCGGCAATCCGACCCTGATGCGGCGGACTGCCCGACTGGCCGCTGCCCATGGTGTGGCTATCGGTGCCCATCCCGGCTTCCCCAACAAGGGAGAGTTCGGACGCGGCAGTTATCAGATATCCTCCCCCGAGGTGGCATGGCTGGTCTCTGAACAACTATCCACCTTGTCGCAGATCCTGCGAGAAGAACGTCTGTCGCTTCGCCACGTTAAACCCCATGGAGCCCTTTACCACTTCGTGGCCTGGAACCAGGATGCCGCCGACTCATTCGTCCGAGCCATCGCCACCTTTGACCGCCAACTCCTGATTGTGGCCCCTGCTGGTTCCCCCCTGACCACACAGGCGCAACAAGCAGGTCTCCGCGTCATCCGGGAAGCCTTTGTCGATCGTGCCTACCAAGCTGATGGCACCCTTGTGCCCCGCTCAGAAGCAACCGCTCTGCTCCGGACAGACCAACAGATCCTTCGCCAATTGCGTGAGATCCTCCAGGGCTTCGTCACCAGCATCGACGGCCGACGCGTGTCCCTCCATGCTGATAGTGTATGCCTCCACGCCGACACCCCTCGCAGCGTGGACCTTGCACGTCTGCTTCATGCCGAACTCCTCTCGCAGGGATATCGGATCGCGAGTCCAAGAGGTCGATAAGACCACTGTCGCTCCCAGAGTAGACGCAAGCATGGCAACCCACGAAAATAGCAGAACCCCTCTGATCGAGGTCATCAAGCCAGGGTGGCTGACGACGATTCAGGACTTGGGGCGTCCCGGCTACCAGCAATATGGTATGCCCGTTGGGGGTGTTATGGACCGGTTTGCCGCCATCGTGGCTAATCGTCTAGTCGGCAACCCTGATCAAGCAGCTGTGCTCGAATGTACGGGACAAGGGCCAGAACTCTTGTTTCAACAAGACACCTACCTGGCTATCACCGGCGCCAATTTCTCGCCCACGCTCAACGGCCATGCCATTGCTCTGTGGCACGGTATCAACGTTCGCCAGGGGGATAGGCTCGCATTTGGTCCGCGGCGTCTTGGGTTTCGTTGTTATCTCGCCATTGCCGGAGGATTTGACGTACCTGTGATCCTAGGAAGCCGTTCCACGCATTGCCCGAGCCAGACTGGTGGGTTTAACGGACGGCCGTTACGCGCAGGCGACCACCTGTATCATTGTGCACTCGACCAGGCCATCGACACTCTGGTAGCACGACGACTGCCTCCGCGCTTGTGTCCCTCCTATAGTGATTCGGTCACGCTTCGCGTGATTCTTGATAGTCGCCGCGACTTCTTTCACAGATGTGCACTGACCGTCCTGACCAATTCCACATACACTGTCGCTCCGCAATCCGATCGCACTGGCTATCGCCTGAGTGGCCCGCCTCTCGCCAGAATAGAGGAGAGCCGTTTCATTTCCGAAGGCACGGTCACAGGCTCCTTGCAGGTCCCTCCCGACGGCCAACCAATCCTCTTGATGGTTGATCGGCAAACAACCGGTGGCTACCCCCCCATTGCGACGGTCATCTCGGTCGATCTGCCCCTTGCTGCTCAATTAGGCCCAGGCAATACAGTCTGTTTTGTTGCCTGTTCCATTGCCGAAGCTCAGGCGCTTCTCCGCACCCAGACTCATCTCCTCAATGCAGCGCTTCCCCCTCTTCCTGCCATTCGCTCAACCCCCTCTCCATGATCCCTCCAACAGAAACGAGCAGCCGAGTGGCGAACTGCGGCACCCTCGCTTCAAATTGTGCTATTGTGTTATTGATCCCTCTTGACTTCTGAACAGAGAGCGGTCCCCATGAAGCTGAGACAACGAAGCCTGGTTTTTGCATTCTTCCTATTGCTCATAGCCTATTCAACGGCATGGACAGCCGACCCACCATGCAACCGCTATCCGCCGGCCAAGCAGAGTCGCTGCGCCGAAATTTGGAAAGAACTGAACGACCAAGACGCCCCCATCATTGCTCAATTTGGTCTCGATCAGCAAAAACGGCGGGAAGAAGGAAGGATCGATGCTCGCCAGCACCTGGCGGAGAATATGGCATTCATCAAACACGTCACCCAGAAGCGGCTCGAGCGGCTGAGAGCGCGCATGGAGCAAGAATAACCTACTCTTTCGAAACCACCTCTGCTACGAGGCACGAACAAATTGATTGGTTTCTTTTTCCCACCCGATTTCGGTCTCCGGCCCGTGTCCTGTTACGACAATCGTGGTGTCGTCAAGGGTGTACAGACGCTCTCTGATCGAGCGTTCTATCGCCCGTGCGTCACCCCCCCACAAATCCGTACGGCCGATACTGCCTCGAAACAGAGTGTCGCCCGCCAGGACTAGGTTCTCGCTGGGAATATAGAAGCTCATCGAGCCTGGGGTATGACCCGGTGTATGGAGCGCGACAATCGGTGTCACGCCCACCAGCACCCGCTCTTCATCGTTGAGCCAATACTCGGGCATCGGTACAAGAGTCGGTTGTACTCCAAAGAAGCGGCATTGGACCTCGAGATTCTTCCAAAGATCAAGGTCACCACCATGCAGCCCTAAGACCGCACCCGTCATCGCTTTCAAAGAACCAGCGGCAAGAAAGTGATCAAAATGAGCATGCGTGTGGAGAATATGACTGACTGTAAATCCCAGCCGCTTGATCTCTCCAAGAATCCGACCCGGATCTCCGCCAGGATCAACAACGATTGCTTGCTTCGTCACCGGATCGCCGATAATCGAGCAGTTACAGCCAAGCGGGGGAACGGGGAAGGTTGTTCGAATCAGTCCAGACATAGGTACCTTATGCTACCTTTCTTCTGTCCATTACCACAAGTTACGGGAATTCCTCACCTTCACTCTTCGCGTCACGAATAATCCATACAACATCTGTCTCAAGGATCTTCCATTGCCCCCCTGTTCGCTCGAACCACACAAGAAAACCAGCGCCCGTACCATCAGGCCGGACATGTTCCACATAAAGCAATGCCTGATCGTTGCGTCGCGTCCGTCCGATCCGAGAAAACGCTAGGTGCGCTGACGACGGGAGCGACGCCACGTGAGTGGTCCCCACCAATCGGGCGGAGAACGCTTCAAGCTCCTCAACCTCACCGTCCGATAGAAATCGATACCGTGCACCGAAATGGAAACGCCCTTCAAGACGGGAAACGACGTGGTTGACATGAACAAAATCCCACACGAGTTCTCGTGGGAGACGCCCGCCGAAATACTCCTGCTCCAAGAACCACTCAACTGTGACCGGTTCAATCTGATGGGGCAGCAATCGACCGACCGTTAATCGTTCGATCCAGAGCAACGACACAGTCGAAGCAGGAAACAGTCTCTCCACAGCCTGGTCATAGAGGGGATAATCTTCGATCGGTACCGTGGCATGCCCCTCCGACACCTGACCGCCATCCACTTCGGAAGGCAGCCCACCGCACCACCATCCGCCCATCAGGGCTCCGCCAACGACTACCGCTGCTATGGTCTTCATGGCCGGAAGATACAACGCAGATCCCGAAGAGTCACCCTAACGAGCCTGGACAACCAGAAGGCGAGGGAGAGAAATCCCCTCCGCTTGTCGGAGACCATCTCATAGGCCTGCACACCATCTTTTGTTGTCGCTTAACAGCCGTGAGGCGGCTTGCTCGTTGCTTGTGTCGCCCTCGGTGCAGCCCGGAGAAGCCTCTGCCCAAGGCAGAACACCAAGCGCTGAAGAAGCAAGCGCTCCCAGCAAGAGATTCTCCTGATCTTGCTCCAAGACGACAATCATGCCATGCAACAACAAATCAACTTGCTTGAATCCAGAGCTCCGCGATGCCAAACAGACCACAGAACTCGCTAAGAATGCCATGGCCCACCTGACCGACCAGTGAGAGGCTCCACTCGCCCAGGTCAAGCAGATGACTGGAACAGATGCAGCACATCATCGACACTCATGCGACCCTGTCCATTAGAGCCGACGACCGAGAAACCCAGACGAAAACCATCACCCGTCCACTCAACATTGTTGCAAAGATGACGGGAAAGGCGCTAGCCCCAAATGGCTACCGATCAAAGCTGGCTTGCGAGCCAATCAAAAGGCCGACTACGTCACCGATTGGATAATCTCGTCCTCCTTTTCATTGGAGATTCTTGGCTTTTGCAACTACTCCCTTGTCTCGCTGCAAGCAGTACCCGCACACGCCTCCATAGTGGCTGTCCAGGCGGAGCGTGAAAAATCGCTCAAGGAGGAAAGGGCAGAGGTTAAATGACATCTGATAAATGAAATCCGCAAGGCATTCACCGCGTCCGGTAAGAGCTAACTGAGCTACTAGCCAACTGGTTCCGTTGTGCCGTGACCACCAGAATGTCGGTTGGCCACCTTACCATTGTCCTGCGCTGCAAAGTGGCGTGAGGCAGCAATGTTCGTTTTCTTCTTCTCATGTACCATTGTGCTGCCATTAACGTTTGGATGATCACGACGACTGGCATACACGATCTTCGTCCCCTGATCCGCATCCTTTCAGCCACTGATTGCCATCGATACAGTGGAAGCAGACGGTGCGGCGATCCTGCTCCAATCAGTCACGACGCAGAAGAACCGGCCTCTTTTCGAATGGTCTCTCATCCGCTCTGATAAACAAACGCACAGCAAATTGACCGCCACACCACAGGCAGCGTTTCACCATCTGCATGGATTGACTGTTGAAGCGGTCTTTGGGCTCCGAGGATTTTGCACCGCGTCCGCAAGATCCTCTGGTTGCCCACCCGCTTCGGAAGGTGACCGCCGTTTTCAGTCAATCTCATTCCACCCTGTCGCATAACCGGGCCCCCTCACTCTCTTGCCGACCGTGAGCGCCTCACAGTTCGTTTTGAATGACGATTGTCGGATGACCATGAGCTACGATCCATGCTCCAAAACATACTGTGCTCCTTGACACCTAAGCCGACACAAATAATCACTCCCCCTTGCTCAAAGTACCCCAGCACCACTCTGCTCCCGCGCGCACCGGCTCTTGCCACGAACGAAGAAACCGCCGAGCAGGAGACCCTCCTCCTTGCATTACGCGGCTTGACACGTCACCAAGCCCGCCAAGTCATGACCCAATGCTTGATGGAGGAGAGACACGTTTCTACCTCAGCCATGCAAACTATCCTCCAACACAAGATCCAACTCATCAAAGATGGCAGCCTGCTTGCAGACTACTCGCTTGAAGACAAGCGATTCGAGCTGGACGGCTTTGCCAATTGGAAAACGTGGCTAGAGCGGGCAAAAGGGGATTCACGGCGAGACCCAGACGCTCCGGCTCACACCGCCCTACAGCATTCTGCTTGGAAGGAGTGTTGGGCTGCGGCAAATCACTCGCCGCTAAGGGCATCGCCCGCTCATGGCAATTACCGTTGCTCTCGACTCGGGACGACTGTTCGACAAGTTCGTCGGCAAATCAGCGAGCAACTCTGCAGGGCCATTGATGTGGTCGAATCATTCGCGCCGATTGTGTTCTGACTTGGCGAAATCGAAAAAGCATGTGCAGCAGTCGCAGCGGCAGCAAAGCTACTTCCGGTTTGAAGCCGTCGTGTATTCGGCCCGTTCCTGACATGGTTGCTAGAAGTGAAGGAAGAGATGGCCTCTGTTACCACGCCAACGATCTTTCATCGTTCCCATCCGCACTGCTACGCAAGGGCCGCTTCGACAACATCTTTTTTGTGGACCTGCCAGACGACGAGCGGGAGGCCATTTGGAAGATCCATCTGCGCCTTCAGAAGCAAGATCCAGCACAGTTGGACATGGTCACACTATCAGTGCAGCAACGGTTTCAGAGGACGGAGATCGAACCAGTCGTTGCATCCCTCTATCGATACTCTCCATCGACAGATCCCGATTGCGCAGAAGGTCCCCTCTCTTTGACGGATCATCACCCATTTCCACAGAAACCTTCTCTCCTGTTTGTAGCCGTGCCATCGCTTCGCCTCATCCCCTACAGTCTCCCTCAAAACAACCGATAATAAACAAAAGCTAAGATCGTATTGTGCTCGGGGACGAGGAGAAAACCGCCCCTTTGTTTTTTCCTTCTTGACGATTGACTTGTTAAAATATTGTATGAATCTTTTCCGAAAAGAAACAAAAATGAAACCGTCGTCCACCGCTGCTCCGCGCCACACTTTAGCGAACCTGCGGCGTAGTCTGTTGAAATTACACAGAGCACTTATTGTCGCGGAGCAAATCACGTTTGAGCGTGTCTACGGCCGCATTGATTCAACCGGCCAATTGCTCCAATTGGTGATGAACGATCCTTGGTTTACCTGGCTTCATCCCCTGTCCAATTTGATCATTCGCATCGATGAGTTATTGGAAAAGGAAGACGGCTCCGCCACCGAGCAAGCCGCCCTTCTCATCGCCGAAGCACGAGCGTTGATCCGCCCATCTGAAGAAGGCGAAGGATTTGAGCGTAGTTACTACGAAGCACTTCAACGAGCTCCCGACGTGGTCATGGCCCATTGTGAAGTCAAGAAGCTCTTAAACCAGCCCCTCGCCTAAACAACGGAACTGTCTGCCGTTCATGTGAGCCACTCCACTGTTGTTGCGAAGAGCACCCGCCAGCTTTATACGATACAGCCAGGCGGGTTGTTGATGTGTCGAGGGAGCACGAGACGGTCAGCCTTGCTCGTGCTTCTGGTTGTGGCGACTTCTGGCCTTGGCTCGTCCGTGGTGCCCATGTTTGCCAGCCACTTCATCGGCCTGATCAAGACCCCGTTGATGGCGATGTCCTGTTTCCCCGAATTGAGACTGACCCTTTTTCTTTCCCTTGCCTTTGTTTTTTTCTTTCTCGTGATATTTGCCATCGTGCCCCTCTCCGCCTGGCCTACCCCGCTTCATTTTCTCCTCTTTCCCTTGTTCCAAGACTGCATCTCGTTCAGAGGCCGTCGCAGGCTCCTGTCTCGCCGGAGAGGAATCGACCGGCGCAGCTATTTCGGCGTCTCCTTCCTGAGCCTTCCCATTCGCCCAGGGCACCAAGACCATCATGATGACGAGCACAGCAACACAACCTCTCATCCATATCCTCCTTTTGTCAGATACGATCCATTTTTCCATTAGAGAATCTTGTAGAATCTTGCTGAACTTTTGAACAACCTTTGCAGACTCCACCATGGCATAAAGCTCAGTGATGTCAAGAAATGACCGGAAATGTGGGGTATCCTTCTAAGCTAAGATTTAGGAAACAGCTCTGGTTTCAGCTCATTGACTCCTGCGAACGGATCAGCAAGAATGGTAGTAATTTTCGCCCATTAAGGCTTTGTGCAGGACCCTGGGGAGAGGAAGGTCCTCATTGGCTCATTGGAAAATTGAAGGGGAGGAGGCAACATGAGCAACATGACGATCATGGTGCTGGGATTCGTCGTCTTCACAACATTGGTGCTGTTTTTTGGTACAGCGATGGCACACCTCGCCTGGAGAGTGTTTGAAAAAGATTCCGATCGCATCATTCAGCGATCGCGAGAAAACAACCCCACGCTGGCCCCTCCCTCAACAACTCACGGGAAACCTCGCCCCATTCGACGGCCTAGCCACCTGACAGCCGCCACGAGCAGAGACGGCTCTCGTTCCACTGTCCCTCAAAAGCAACCAGCACCAGCAAGCAGCGGCGAAGTGTAAGTGGAACTTGTTTACCAGCGTTTGCCCCCTCCAGCTCCTCGTGCCCCTTTTCTTTCTTCTGATCGTCGGATTTTGTTGGCGCCTTGCCCCTTCCTCTCAGTAGGAACCTCACCTCACTCACACATGCTGGAATTGCTAAAAGAACAAAGGGGGTGGCACAGATCACCACTTGCGATCAGGTTGAAGCTTGTCTCGCCGACCTGCCCGCACGTAAGTACCGATCGATCCCCGCAGCCATCTTTCTTCCTTCAGCAATGGCCCAAACGATGAGGGAAGCACCCCGTCTGACGTCGCCACCGGCAAACACTCCGTCGCGATTGGTCATGAAGTTCTCATCGACTTGAACCATACCTCGTTGGTCATAGTTGACACCGAGACTGTCAAGCAACCCCCTTTTAACCGGTCCGGTGAACCCCATGGCCAGCAAGACCAGATCCACCTCCATCTCAAATTCAGTGTGAGGAAGGGGGATGAACTTCCCGTTTTCATAACGCACACGTTGTGCATGCAACTTGGTAACATGGCCGTTGCGTCCAGAAAATCGCGTGGTGGACACACTCCATTGTCGATCGCCACCTTCTTCATGAGCGTGGGAGGTGCGTAATTGCATAGGCCAGAGCGGCCAAGGAGTTGACTCAGCTCGGTGGGGAGGTGGCTCCGGCAATAACTCAAATTGATGCACTTCACGACATCCCTGGCGATGGGCCGTCCCCAGACAATCAGACCCTGTGTCCCCCCCTCCAATAATGACGACCCGCTTGCCCGCTGCGGTAATCGGCTCGTCTGTGATCATATCCCCGGCATTCCGCTTATTTTGCTGGGTCAGATAGTCCATCGCAAAGTGAATGCCCTTTAATTCGCGCCCTGGCACCAGGAGATCCCTTGGTTGTTCAGCTCCCAACGTGAGACCAATCGCATCAAATCGGCTGAGCAGCTCATCGACCGTCAGATCTTTTCCAACCGTCACATTGGTCACAAAGGTCACCCCTTCAGCTCTCATTTGATCCAGCCGACGATCGATCACCCATTTTTCCATCTTGAAGTCAGGAATACCATATCGCAGTAACCCCCCGATCCGATCAGCTTTTTCAAACACAGTCACATCGTGGCCGGCACGACAAAGCTGTTGCGCAGCGGCCAATCCAGCCGGTCCCGAGCCAACAATCGCAACCGCCTTGCCCGTCTTATAGACTGGCATGATCGGCTCCACCAACCCTTCGCTGAATCCGTGTTCGATGATATTCCACTCAATGATTCGAATAGACACGGGATCTTCATTGATGCCCAATACACAGGCCGACTCGCATGGCGCCGGACAAAGACGCCCGGTGAACTCAGGAAAATTATTGGTTGCGTGCAATGCTTTGAGGGCACTGAGCCATCGTCCACGGTAGATGAGATCATTCCATTCTGGAATCAGATTAACGACTGGACAGCCATTCGTACTCTGACAAAATGGCACGCCGCAATCCATACACCGCGCCCCCTGCACCCTGAGCTTCTCATCGGAGATTGGCTCGTACAGTTCCTTCCAATCCTTGACACGCAACTCAACGGGACGCCGTTTCGGTGTCTCGCGCGCGAACTTCATGAACCCCTTGGGATCTCCCATGTTTCCTCGATAGGCCGCTTCTTCCTCTCACCGGCAAACCTGACGGGCCAGCCACCACCATCGACCTCCCACATCACCATCGTTAATGTATGGCGCTGGCTTTTCGTTTCCGTTCTTCGAGCACCCGCTTGTAGTCGGTCGGCATCACTTTCACAAATTTCGGCAACATCGCCTCCCACAAATCTAAAACCCGCTTGGCGTTTCGGCTTCCGGTGTGCATGAAATGAGCCATGACCATCTCATGAAGCAGTTTTTTGTCTTCTTCGGCCTTGACCGGCTCCAGTTCGACCATGCCGAGATTGCAACGAGACTCAAACCGTCCGTCCTCATTGAGAACAAACGCGATTCCACCCGACATACCAGCAGCGAAGTTCCGTCCCGTACTGCCCAACACAACCACAACCCCACCCGTCATGTATTCGCAGCCATGATCGCCTGTCCCCTCCACGACAGCGCGTGCACCGCTGTTGCGGACGGCAAACCGCTCCCCTGCTAGACCATAAAAATAGGCCTCGCCTCCCGTGGCACCATACAGAGACGTATTGCCAATCAAAATTGTCTCTTCGGGATTGAACAGCGCCTGTTTGGGCGGAAACACGATGATCTTGCCACCCGAGAGTCCTTTGCCTAAGTAATCGTTGGACTCTCCTTCAAGGATAAGAGTCACCCCTCGGATAAGGAAGGCCCCAAACGATTGTCCCGCCGACCCGGTAAATTTAATCGTAATAGTATCGGGCGGTAAACCGTCCTGACCGTACCGTTTCGCAATGCGACCCGACAACATGGTACCGACAGCCCGATTTCCGTTACGGATCTGCAGATCAAGCTTGACCGCTTCACCATGCTCAATCGCCGGCGTACACAGCTCGATCAACTTCCTGTCAAGCACATCAGCAATCCCATGATCTTGGACCTGCACACAACGGCGCGGGATCTCAGGCCCCACCTCAGGCATTGCTAGCAACGCACTGAGATCAAGCCCCTTGGCCTTCCAATGGTCGATCGCCCTGTGGGCCTTGAGTTTATCCACTCGTCCGACCATCTCACTGACCGTGCGGAATCCCAACCTAGCCATGATCCTCCGCAATTCTTCGGCAACAAAGAAAAAGTAATTCACCACATGTTCGGGTCGACCGGTGAATTTCTTGCGGAGAACGGGATCCTGAGTCGCCACCCCCACCGGACAAGTGTTAAGGTGGCATTTGCGCATCATAATGCACCCTTCCACAATTAACGGCGCTGTCGAGAAACCAAACTCTTCGGCCCCCAGCAGAGCAGCGATGGCAACATCGCGACCCGTTTTCAGTTGGCCATCCGTTTCGATGCGGATCCGTCCGCGCAGGTTGTTCAGCACGAGTGTTTGATGGGTTTCCGCCAATCCCAATTCCCAGGGAATGCCGGCATACTTGATGGACGAGAGGGGCGAGGCACCAGTGCCGCCTGAATCACCGCTGATTAGCACCTTATCAGCATGGGCCTTGGCAACCCCTGCCGCCACAGTGCCGACTCCCACTTCCGCCACCAGCTTCACGGAAATATCTGCCTCTGGGTTGGCATTCTTCAGATCAAAGATCAGTTGGGCTAAATCTTCGATCGAATAGATGTCATGGTGTGGAGGGGGGGAAATCAACTGCACGCCGGGAGTCGAATACCGCATCCGTGCGATGACCTCATCAACTTTATGGCCCGGTAACTGTCCACCTTCTCCTGGCTTGGCTCCTTGGGCCATTTTGATCTGCAATTCGCGTGCGTTGACCAGATAATGGATCGTGACTCCAAAACGAGCTGACGCCACTTGCTTGATGTATGAGTTTTTGGAGTCCCCGTTGGGAAGCGGGATAAATCTCTCGGGATCTTCGCCCCCTTCGCCGGTGTTGCTTTTGGCGCCAATCCGGTTCATTGCAATCGCCAAGGTCTCATGCGCTTCCTTGCTGATCGCACCGAAGGACATGGCGCCAGTGGTAAACCGTTTGACGATTTCCTTTGCCGGTTCAACCTCCTCCAACGGAATGGGCTCCGGTAAGAACTTAAAGTCGAGCAGTCCCCGCAAGTTCGACCGCCGCTTGCTCTCGTCATTGACCAATTGGGCAAATTCCTCATAAAGCTTGGGGTCGTTGAATCTGGTTGCATGCTGGAGTTTGTAAATTGTCTCGGGATTCCAATTATGATGTTCGCCCTGCGCGCGATAATGGATCTCCCCCCCAAAATCCAGCTGACGGATCGGCGCTGGCTGATAGGCCACCCGATGCCGGCGGACCGTTTCCTCGCCAATCTCGCGAATCCCAATCCCTTCAACCCGCGAAGCGGTCCCGGTAAAATAACGGTCGATGACGTCGCGCCGCAGGCCAATGGCCTCAAAAATCTGCGCACCGCAGTAGGATTGCACCGTGGAAATGCCCATTTTGGAAAAGATTTTCAGCAATCCCTTCCCCACAGCCTTAATGTACTTCGCTTCGGCAGTTTGAGCATCCAGCCCTTCTGGGAGGTACCCATCGCGTTCCATATCCACCAGCGATTCAAATACCAAATAGGGGTTCACGGCGCCGGCACCATACCCGATAAGGCAAGCGAAGTGATGCACATCGCGCGGCTCACCACTCTCGACGATGAGCCCCACTTCGGTTCTGGTACATTCCCGCACCAAATGATGGTGAACGGCCGCAATGCCCAAGAGACTCGGAATTGGTGCCCACTCCTCATTGACACCGCGGTCACTCAAGATCAGAAACTTATACCCCTCACGAATGGCCTGTGACGCCTGACGGCACAGCTCCTCCACCGCCGGTTCCAATCCATCCGGCCCCTCGGCAACCCGAAAGAGCATCTTGAGCGTCTTACTGCGGAAATGTGGATCCGCAATCTCCCTGATCTTCTGCAGTTCAGCATTAGTGAGGATCGGCTGCCTCACGCGAATCCGACGGCAGGATTCTGGATTCTCTTCCATCAAATTCGGCTTGGGCCCAATATTGGTGGACAAAGACATGACCAGCTCTTCACGAATCGGATCAATTGGGGGATTGGTGACCTGCGCAAAGAGCTGCTTAAAATATTTGAACAACAGTTGCGGACGATCCGACAAAACGGCCAGCGGCGTGTCTGTCCCCATCGAGGACACCGCTTCCTGCCCCTCGACCACCATTGGGGTAATGACCATCTTTAATTCTTCAACCGTATAGCCGAACGCCTGTTGCCTCTGACGAATCGTCGGGTGGTCCGGCTGAGGCACATTGAGGGGCTCTGGCAACTCATCCAACGAGATGCGGTACTGAGTCACCCAGGCTCGGTACGGCCTTCGGCCAACGATCTCCGCCTTCACTTCCTCATCGTCAATAATGCGCCCCTGCACCGTATCGACTAGAAACATGCGTCCCGGCATCAGCCGCCCTTTTTGTCGAATCCGCTGGATCTCCACAGGCAGGACCCCCGCCTCTGATGCTAGGACGACCACTCCATCGGTCGTGACCAAATACCGGCATGGTCGCAGGCCGTTGCGATCCAACGTGGCGCCGACGAACTTACCATCGGTAAAACACACCGCAGCCGGACCGTCCCAAGGTTCCTGCATCGCGGCGTGATACTCATAAAACCCACGCCGGTCGAGATCCATCTGCGGATTGCCCACCCACGGCTCCGGAATCAACATCATCATGACATGAGGCAGTGATCGGCCACCCAGCGTGAGAAACTCCACCGCGTTGTCCAAACAGGCTGAATCGCTCTGGTGCTCATCGATAATGGGATACAGCTTGGTAATATCCGAACCAAAGAGATCAGACTTCAACCGACCCTGCCGTGCTTTCATCCAATTCACATTGCCCTTCAGGGTATTGATTTCCCCGTTATGGCAAATGTATCGATAGGGGTGCGCAAGCGGCCAGGTGGGAAACGTATTCGTACTGAAACGTGAATGGACCAACGCCAGCGCACTGACGAGCGAGTCATCCTGCAGGTCCTGGTAATATTCCATGATCTGCTGGGGCAGCAGTAGCCCCTTGTACACAATCGTATTGCTAGACAGGCTAGCCACATAAAAATAGCCCCGCCCTTGGATCGCCGACTCACGGACCGCCCGTTCAACACGTTTGCGAACGACGTAGAGCTTCCGTTCGAACTGCGATTCGGTAAAAATTCCCCGAGCAATGAAGATTTGGCGTATGAAGGGCTCGGTCCGCCGCGCGACCTCCCCAATGACGTCGCTTTTTACGGGCACATCTCTCCACCCCAGCAGTCGCAGTCCCTCTTCTTTGACAATCTCCGCAAACAGCCGCTCACACTGAACCCGCTGATCTTCCTGCGGCGGGAGAAAGACCATCCCGACACCGTACTCCCCGGCCTCCCCTACCGCAATCCCCACATCCTCCGCAGCCCGTTTTAAAAACGCGTGTGGGACCTGGATCAAGATTCCGGCCCCATCCCCAGTGCGGGGATCACTCCCCTGTGCTCCCCTATGGGCAAGGTGTTCCAACACTTGAAGCCCCTGCCGGACAATTTCATGAGATTTGATCCCCTTAATGTTGACAACAAAGCCGATCCCACACGAATCCTTTTCGTACTGAGGATCGTAAAGACCTTGCTGGTGGGGGAAGCCTAGAACATTCATAACCCTATCCCATTCACGATGTGAGGAAGGTTCCTTTATTGGACAGAACGCGCCGAACGAGGAGATGCGAACCAGCTTGATTTCATTGCTCTCCGGCTGATTCCTCAGCCGATCTCTGTGCGTGTGATGAATGTGCGTGATGGTCGAACTTACTGAAATGGTCCTTGCTCTGTCAAGGTTTCCCATGTGATCCACCTCATCCGACAGTTTAGACCTTCCGTATAGAGGGTAAGAGCGCGGAGGAGATAAGCCCCTCACCACGAACACTCACGCCCATCCCGAGTTGAGGTCCTCTCCCTCCTGCCAACGGTGCCCACACAGGACGAAACGAACAGACGGTCAAGGATGACCAGGTGAAGACTCGTAAAAAATGTTGTGAGCCAGTACAAGACCAGACCGCCAGCCCTATTGGTCATTTGGTAACTGACAAGCGCGTTCAGAGCGCCCCCTCTTTCAGCCACAATGGTGAATCAAGCCTTGCAAGTGAGCGTGTGATTCAAACATACACTGGTCTGCCCAACCAACGTGGTAGCCGGCCCACCAATAAGTGGAGCACCGAGCAACCAGCGGCATTTTTCCCGATGTGCGGTCGGCTGTCCGCTGGCGCCCGGGAGGCTCGCACACACAGTCAACAAGGTGAGGGGACAGCGCTTCGCATGGCAATCATGGCATAACGATCGACTCCCAGTTTGCTTGACTTTATTTCCCTCTCTGCCATACCATCCACTTCCATGAGTGGAGAGCCTGCCATCTCGACCATCAATACAATGGCGGACGTGTGGGAGGCATACCGCCATGAGCTTGAAGAGGTCGAAGAGCGGGTTCGGCAAAACCTGGATTCCAGCGTCGCCCTCGTCAACACCGTAGCTGCCCAAATCCTCAGTGGTGGAGGGAAACGCATTAGGCCCCTTCTCCTTTTATTGAGCGCTCGCCTCTGCGGCTACACAGACAAAGAACATCATCAATTGGGCAGCCTGGTGGAGTTCATCCATACCGCCACGTTGTTGCATGACGACGTCGTCGATGAGGCAGATCTTCGCCGGGGCAGACGCACGGCACGACGGGTCTGGGGAAATCAGATCAGTATCTTAGTGGGCGACTACCTTTACACCAGAGCCATGTGTCGGATTGTCGAGTTTCGGAGCCAGAGCATCAACGAAGTGCTGGCCGAGGCCTGCAAGAAAATGGCAGAAGGGGAAGTCCTGCAATTGTATTACAACGGTAATCCTTCCATCCCTGAAAGCGACTATATCAAGATCGTTGAGCACAAGACCGCTGGACTGATCGCAGCTGCCTGTCGCATGGGGGCCATCCTCGCTGACGCTCCCGAAGCTCAACAAGAGGCATTGTTCCGCTTTGGACAGTACCTGGGCATTGCGTTCCAGGTCGCTGATGACACGTTGGACTACATTGCGAACGGAGCCTCGCTAGGGAAAACCATTGGACAAGATTTGCGGCAGGGGAAGGCCACACTTCCCCTGCTTCATCTGTTTCGACAATGTTCGGAAGAGGACGCACAAATGATCAAGGACCGAATGGAAACCCGGACAGTAAGCGAGGCAGATCTTGAACGTATTCTCTTGCTGATGAAAAAATATGGATCCATCACTTACGCGATGGATCGAGCCAAAACTTACGTAGCCGCGGCCAAGCAAGAGCTCGAGTTGTTTGAGGACAGTCCGGCGCGTCGCGCCCTGACGGTCGCTGCCGATTACATGATTACCAGGGATCGATAGTTATCTCCCGCCCGCCCATCACTGCAAACGGTCTAAACAGAAAACGGCAAGAGGAGGGCAGGCTCCTTCCCCATTGCAAAGTTGGGTTATTCACCTTTAGCCGCTCGGAGCACGAAAACCATGTCAGAGATTTTTCCTTTTCACGGCACACGGTTTGACACTGCAGTCGTCGGCCACATGAAGGACATCGTGGCCCCCCCCTACGATGTGATTGACTCATCTTGCCAAGCGGCTCTCCACCGTCGACATCCTTACAACGTGATTCGGCTGGAATTAGGACTTGATCGACCGGATGATGGACCAACCAACAACCGCTACACTCGCGCCGCCACTACCTTACACGAATGGATAACCAACGGGGTGCTCAAACAAGATCAGCAACCGGCTCTCTACTATCACACCATTGACTATCATCCTCCTTCCTTCGCCTCCGTCCCACCAACCTCAAAAGTGCTGCGAGGATTCCTTGCTCTGGTCAAACTTGAGACTTTCAATTCGGGACAGATCTACCCCCATGAAAACACGAGAGCGGCAGCGAAAACCGATCGCCTTAATCTTTTGAAAGCATGCCGGGCCAATGTCAGTCCCATTTGGTCGCTGTATTCAGACCCGGAAGGAACCGTGGTAGGGTGGCTCGACATGGCGGCCAAGAGACAATCGCCCCTGTACGACTTTGAGGACGACACCGGTTTCCACCAACGACTATGGGCCATCACAGATCCCGAGATCTTAGCTTCCGTAACTCATGCCATGCGAAGGAAATCGCTTTTTATTGCGGACGGTCACCATCGCTATGAAACCGCTTTGCACTATCAGTCCCATCGCCGGAACAGGGGCGGTCCACTGGAACTTCAACCCTATGATTGCGTACTAATGCTGCTGACCCCTCTGGAAGATTCCGGGCTCACTGTGTTGCCAACTCATCGGGTGCTTACCGCGCCTCTCCCTCCTTATGAGACGATCAAAACCAGGCTGGGTGACCTGTTCGACTATGACGAATTTCCCTTTACGCCCGCTTCCCAGCAGACGGCACGCTCACAATTCTTGAACACTCTAAGATCAAAAGGCCGCTCGGCTCCTTCCTTTGGTATGGCAGTGAAGGGCGATTCCCGCTACACCGTCTTGACCCTGAAATCGACCCACTGGCCATCAGACAACGTCTCTCCACGTGCCAAACTCGACGTATCGCTGCTCCAGCAATTGATTATCGCCAAGCTCTGTCCCTCGCCGGAGGAGCAAGAGGCAATACTGTACACAAAAGATGACCACGAAGCACTGGATTGGGTGGCGCAAGGAGTTGGCACTGGAGCACTACTGCTCAATGCCACCAAGGTGGAAGAAATCCGCGCCGTCGCGCTGGCCGGCGAGCGCATGCCCCACAAATCAACATACTTTTTCCCCAAACCGTTGACCGGCTTAGTTCTCCATGTGATGGAGCAATAATCCAAGGAGGCAGAACAATGGCTGCCAGAATTTTGATCGCCGACGACGATCCGGACATTGTATCAGTGTTGCAAGACCGGCTGCAGTTGCATGGTTATGACATCATCACGGCAAAAGACGGCCAAGAGGCGTTGGGGCAAATCTTGCAGGAATCCCCTAATTTGGTACTGCTGGACCTCACCCTCCCCAAACTGTCTGGCATTGATGTCTTAAAGCAGTTACATCGCTCAAAGCAAATGGAGAGTCTGCCCGTCGTCGTCATGACTGCCCACGGCTCCATCGATGTGGCGGTCGAGGCAATGAAGGAAGGAGCCTCTGACTTCCTCACCAAGCCACTCGACAAGGATCATTTATTGCTCGTCATTCGCAAAGCGCTCGAACGGGACCAGTTACGTCAGCAGATCGACTATCTCCGCTCCGAGGTCACCGGACGCTACGCCTCGATCATTGGCAACAGCCCGTCAATCCAGCCCATCATCGAAGCGGCTCGCCGGGCAGCTCGGTCTGATGCCAGCGTGCTCCTGCTCGGTGAGAGTGGAACCGGCAAGGAACTGTTCGCCCGCTCCATTCACCAGTGGAGCCATCGACAGGCCATGCCGCTTATCGTCATTAACTGCGTGGCCCTGACGGAAACGCTGCTTGAAAACGAGCTATTCGGCCACGAGCGCGGCGCCTTTACCGGTGCGGATCGGCTGCAAAAGGGAAAGTTGGAAATGGCCGACGGCGGCACAGTGTTTCTGGATGAAATCGGCGACATGTCCTTGCCACTACAAGCCAAACTGTTGCGCGTGTTGCAGGACCGCGAGTTTCACCGTGTGGGCGGCACGAAGACCATCTCAGTCAACATCCGCATCATCGCCGCGACCAATAAGGATATAAAGAAAGCCGTCAAAGCCGGAACATTTCGCGAAGATCTCTATTTTCGCTTGAACGTCATCACCCTCACCCTTCCTCCCCTGCGGGATCGCCGAAGCGACATTCCCGCCTTAGCCCACTTCTTTCTCGACCGACATGCGAAAGATGCCAAACGGCCGCACATGACCTTCAGCCCCCAGGCGCTTGATGCCCTGACCCGGTACTCGTGGCCAGGCAACATCCGTGAATTGGAGAATGTGATCGCCCGTGCCGTGGTCTTAAGTCCCACCGACACGATCGAGCCCAACATGCTGGCCCTTTTGCAAGAGGAACAAGAAATTCGCCCCCACAACGGCCCCTATCTTCCCTATTTGGATTTGCCCTACCACCAATCGATGGAAGAACACAGTCGCTATATCATCGCCCGGGCCATTGCCCATGCCAACGGCAATCAAACCAAAGCCGCCGAGTTTTTAAAGCTGCAACGTACCTATCTTGCTCGCCTCATCAAGCGCCACAAGTCCATGGGCGGATTAGGACCAACGGCCATCTCAGACAGCGTCTAATGCGTGTCCCACCCAGAGAGGCATGCACCTCTTTCACGCCCCCCTAAACCGTTGAAGAAATGAGGGAGGTACCGCTAGAGGTGGCAATAAACTGGCGATCCTTCAATCGAATCAATCCCGCCGCAACGTCCTGCTCAGCCTGTCTATACCGCTGAAGAGTCCCCACATCGGACCAATAGCCGTGCATGTCGTACCCCAGCACCCGTTCCCCCCGCTTGATAGCAGCGACATAGGGATCAATGATCGACAGCACCGCTCCTCTTGATACTGCCTTGAGCAGACGAAGATCCAAGATATGAATGCCCGCGAACATCCGCGGCATCGTGGGCCCACCGTCATCAAGGCCCCTGCCGGTAATACGGACAATGCGGTGTTCCGCCCCTACTTCCACCACTCCCCACCGACTCACATCGTCATCTTCGCGTAAGACCAGCGTCGCCGCCGCCTGATGATCCCGGTGAAACGCCATGAGATCATCGAGATCCAGTTCAACAAGGGTATCGCCATTGAGGACTAGCACCGGTCCTCCGTCGAAATAGGGCTCAGCCTGTTTGATCCCTCCTCCGGTTCCCAAAATCGTCGTCTCTTTGGAGTAGATAATCCGCAGGCCGAATTGCGACCCATCACCCAGCGCCTCTTCGATCATCGAGCCGCGGTAGTGCAGATTGATGACGACCTCTCGAAATCCGTGACGCCTCAGCAGCAACAGGTTCCAAACAATCAGCGGCACCCCACCAACCGGCAACAATGGCTTTGGAACACTATCCGTCAATGGCCGCAATCTGGTGCCGAACCCGGCAGCAAGGATCATCGCTTTCATTCCCCTCTCCACAACGGAAGCATCTCACAGAAGCACCACCCAGCAATCCTCCCCACAGAGCATCGCGATCTAATACTCACCTACCTGCCCTGTACGGCAGAAGCCATGGTGGTCGGGCATTCTGGTCCTGCAACGTTTACTGCAACTCCGACACGTAGGGTGTGAGGTGGCGTCGGAGCCTGTCTAATTCCGGATATTTCACCAGATTTCGCTTCACGTAACCCAGCACACGGGGAATGTCTGCTAGAAACTTAGGGTTCCGTTTGACGCGATCAATATAGACGAACCGCCCGGCGGCCTTGAGATTGCGCTGAATGCTGGTGAAGTCAAACAAGCGGCGGAAGGAAGCGCGATTGGCCCAGACGACGCGCCTCGCCGCCATCTGATCGAGATAGTAGTCCACCAATTCCTCCACCAGCGATTCGTCAAGCTCGACATACGCATCGCGGAGCAGCGAGGCCAAGTCGTAGGTCGCCGGCCCCATCAAGGCATCCTGAAAATCAATCACCCCCAGCCGCTCCCCATCGACCATCAGGTTTCGCGAGTGATAATCCCGGTGCACAAAGACACGCGGCTCTCCGGCTAAGAGATCGGCGATGCGCTCGAACTCCTGACGGATCACGACCCAATCGTCCGAACACATTGGCTTTCCTCGTCTCGCCACGATGCCGTACTCCAGAAAGTGATCAAACTCCCACATGAGCAACGGAACGTCAAACCGCCGATGAAAGGCAATACAGGTTCCATTGGGAGGCATCGTCGCTTCACTCTGAAGACGCACCAAAATATCGATCGCCTGTCTATAACGAGTCTCCAGCGTCGCGGCGTCAGCAGTCCGAGTCATTTCGGCCAATGTCATGTCGCCCAAGTCTTCAAGATACAGCAGACCAGCCTCCACATCATAGTAATGGAGTGTCGGCACCGGGATGTTCGTCTTGGCTAAATGGGAAAGGACGTTCACAAAGGGCAACTCATCGATTTCCCTGCTCGTGCCACTGACCGCCTCCTCGGACTGTTTAAACCCCTCTGCTTGGGCCAATTGCATGAGGATCACGGAATGCGGCGGACCGCCGTCGAGCACCACGCGATAATAGCGGCGATTCGATGCATCACCGGCCAACGGCCGGATCTCGCGTACCGTCAGGCCGGGAGCAAGATATGTTTGAATCGTCCGGGCCACATGGGACGACTCGGGAGGAAGAGGCGAAACCGGGGTGGGAGGAGCCGAATGAACCTTCGACATACGGAGGCGATTATAGCGGCGCCCTTCTCACTTGTCACGAAACCACCGGCATCGTGCAACCAATCTGGCATCATCTGCTTCAAAGATGCTCCTGTTCGACGATGGTTGCGAAGATACGCCCGACTGTCAGTTCCAGCAGTTCAGCGACGATCCATCTTCAGTGCAAGTCGCCCAGACCACCAACGCGGCAAACGATGGATGGCCGCGACGCCGAGCAGGGCGCCGACACTGTCGGCGAGCCAATCCCATCCGCTGGCATCACGATGGGGCACAAATGACTGATGAATTTCGTCGCTGAGCCCGTAGAGCGACGTCGCCAGCACGGCCAGAAGACCGGCCCACGGCTTCACGGCCTCGTTGGTTCCCCATCGAAAGGCTCGATAGAACAGTCCTCCGAGCACCGCATACTCCACCGCGTGCAGGACCTTATCGCTGAAGAGCCAGACAAACGACGGAAGCCGCTCTTCCGGATGAGGCTGCGAGGAGAGATAGAAAATCAGCCCGGCGTAGACGCCCACAGGGCCCCAATAGCGAAACCACCCCATCAGCCCCCCTTCCCGGTTCCCGCGCCACGTTTCATGTGCCCGCTTGATTGCAAGGCCCTAGCCCCTATGACATACTTTCTTGACATAGACTCGACTGTACAGCAGTTCACCGACCTATGAGACACGCCCACGTCTGTTTCCTTTGGCACATGCACCAGCCCTACTATACCGATCCGGTGGCGGGCTTGGCCAGCATGCCGTGGGTACGTCTGCACGCAACCAAAGCCTACTATGACATGGCCCACCTGCTGGAGCAATTTCCAGCCGTGCGCGCGACGTTCAACTTCACTCCCTCCTTGCTTTTACAGCTCCAAGAGATCGGTGAGGGTACCGTACGGGACCTGTTTCTCGAACATACGCAACGACCGGCCGCGGACCTGACCGAAGAGGAACAGGCTTTCATCATCCGCTATTTTTTTGCCGCCAACTGGTCCACCATGGTGCGCCCCTATCGACGCTACCATGAGCTGTTGGTCAAACGGGGCTTAGACGTGCGGGAACAGGACTTGATCAAACTGGCTCGCCGTTTTTCCACGCAGGATTTTCTCGACTTACAGGTCTGGCATAACTTGGCATGGTTCGGATACGGCGCGATCCAACGGTATCCGCGATTGGCGACTCTGCGCAACAAAAATCGCGGCTACACCGAACAAGACAAACAGGAAGTGCTGGCGATCCAACGCACGGTTATGCAAGAGGTCGTCCAGCGCTACCGCATCTTGCTAGAGCGGGGGCAAATTGAAATCAGCACGACGCCGTTTTTTCACCCAATTCTCCCGCTGGTCATCGACACAGAGATCACAAAGCGGGCCAGACCTGATCTGCCGCTTCCTGCCCGTTTCCATGCTCCTGAAGACGCGGGCATGCAACTTCGGATGGCAGTGGACTTCCATCGCCGAACCTTTGGCCGACCGCCGGTCGGTCTGTGGCCGTCGGAAGGGTCGGTCTGTCCGGAACTACTTCCGCTCGCGCATCACGTCGGTTTGCGTTGGCTCGC
>JANDJK010000068.1 GCA_024330925.1 Nitrospira sp. | reverse complement strand
TTGGTGCCGACTTCGGCTGCTCAATCTTGAAGGCCCTTGCAAAACCCTACCTTTTGTGTCCGTCGATCAAGTTGGTGCCGACTTCGGCTGCAAACAAAACAAACAAGATGATGAGGTTTTGGTATTAGGTGTCCGTCGATCAAGTTGGTGCCGACTTCGGCTGCCCTCAAAACCATCCCAAGATACCGCATTTCCATCACGTGTCCGTCGATCAAGTTGGTGCCGACTTCGGCTGCCGGAGAGCCTGCATGGGCATTTTCATGCTATTGCGTGTCCGTCGATCAAGTTGGTGCCGACTTCGGCTGCGGCTTGGTAATAGCAGCATGTGCTATCTCTGCTAGTGTCCGTCGATCAAGTTGGTGCCGACTTCGGCTGCAAGAGCAGACGTCGCAAGGTTCCAGCGTTTCGTCAGTGTCCGTCGATCAAGTTGGTGCCGACTTCGGCTGCCGACGGAGCCATCAGCGGACAACGAGACCGAGTTTCCGTGTCCGTCGATCAAGTTGGTGCCGACTTCGGCTGCTCCTGCGACCGAACGGCAATCACGAGGCATTCAGGTGTCCGTCGATCAAGTTGGTGCCGACTTCGGCTGCGGAGGGAAGGTTCTCCCTGGACTTGTCCGCAGAAGGTGTCCGTCGATCAAGTTGGTGCCGACTTCGGCTGCCTCCGGCACTATGTGCACATCAAGCAGGCTATCAGGTGTCCGTCGATCAAGTTGGTGCCGACTTCGGCTGCTCGTCATCGGTTGATACTAAGATGACTCGCACGAGGTGTCCGTCGATCAAGTTGGTGCCGACTTCGGCTGCCGCCGCCCTTCTAACCCCTTGCTGGAACAGTGTTTTTACACCGCCATGCGAGCATGGCCAGACGTTGGTAAATTTGCACCTTGCGACGTGCACGTTCAAGTGGCTCCAACTCCCTTCATTTCAAGGAATCTCAAGGGATTCGAGCATCCCCTGGACCCTCTTTCACCACCTCCGCGCTCGCGGAGGCTTTTGAGGAGTCCGCTCCTTCGTCGGAACAAAACTGATCGACTCCACGGTGCCAAGCCCATTGAAGGGGAAGACACATACCGTGGCATTTTCGCCTCCTGTAGAGGCTACGTAAAAATATACCGACAAACGCTCGGAAAGTCAAACAACAACGATACCGCTGTCCTGCTCGGGAAGAGGTTGGCCGATAACCGTGGCCGCTTCGCGTGCCTCCTTCTCGTTAGGACCAAGGTCCAGAATCATCACCTGATCCTCCTTCTGGTTCATTTGCTCCTCAAGATCGGTCTGTAAGCGCACGCGGTCGATATCTTTGAGCACACAGAAGAAGACCGAAAACTGCCAGGCCTCGCCATACCCTTTGAGCACCTTGTGGACGCGCCGCAACCTTCTCGGGTCTCTGATGTCGTAACAAACCAGGTAGCATCGACGCATAAAAGCCTCCGGCCACTCAGCGCGTGGTCAGGAACGCCAGAGAAGGAATATCCCCCGTGAGCCAGGCCGCAATCATTCGCGCATGCAAAACGATCATGCGCCGGTAGCTCAAACGATACTCGAAGACGGGATGGGTGATCTCCGTTTCCATGCGCCGGCCAAAAGCATTGAAGAAACTACGCCGGCCGGCCTCGGTAAAAGAACAGCCGGCGGCGGTGCGAAGAAAATGTCCCTCGGTCAATTCACCGCGGTTAAAGCATGTGATCGCGACGGAATCCGCGATGAGCGGTCGAAACGGCTCCATGAGATCAAGCGCGAGCGCGGGACGCCCTGGCTTCGACACATGAAATCCGCCGATAGATGGCTCCAGCCTTGCGAGGCGCAACGCCGCCACGCAGGCGTGGGTCAACATCGAGTAGGCCAGTGACAAACACGCGTTGACCGGGTCGGGCGGAGGCCGGCGCTGTCTGCCGTGGGCGGCGAACTGCGCCGACCACGGGTCCTTGAGCATGCCCGCAAAATGATTGAAATAGAGGGCCGCCGCCTGCCCTTCATGTCCGCGCACGGCCTCCAGAGAATCGGCCTGGGCCGCACTTTGGGCTTCCTTGGCGAGATTTGCGGCCACCGCCGGCGGCAGCGAAGGGTGGTTGCGGAGAAGGAGTGTCCGCTGGTTCATGATCTTGGCCGACGCGAGGGCGCGCGCGAGCTCGAGGCAGGCATCTGCGCGGTCGAGCTTACGAATTTGTGACCTCCGAACCTCGGCGCTGACCGAATCGAGCGGATCGATCACAGCCACAAGTCGTCCCGCCGGTGAAAGGAACGCGATAGGGGTGTTCATGTCAGCGAGCGCGTGAATTGCTTGGGTGGTAATTTGCACCGAACCAAGCAGTGAAAGGCTTTCGAGGTTGGCAAGCGGTATGGTCTTGACTATGGAGCCATTCTTGTCGGTTACTCTCAGTTCCATACCGCGAACCCCGACCTTCACCCCTTCTTGCTGGGCCACCACATGGATGCCGTCATCGCGCGACGGCCAGATCTTTCTTGGCGTCAGTTCGTCGGTTGGAGATTGGGCGCGCTGATGGTTGACCTCGTCCGGCAGGCATATCGGCTGAAGAGAGCATCTCGGACAGCGCGGATCATTTACGAGCGGAAGAGGACGTGAGCCTTCGGCGCATTGTTTCGCATCTTTCAGTGTCTGCAATGCCTCCGCCTTGAGAGCGTCGTCAACAGAAATTCTGATGCGAAGTTTTTCCTCGGCATAGTAGATGATCGCTTCAGGAACCACATAACCGGCGCTTTCGAGAAGGATGGCTTGCAGGCCCACTTGGATACGGTCCGTTGGCCACGCCTCAGGATGTGAAAGCGGGGGTTGTTCCCTTTCACTGCAATCATCGGCGGCTGGCCCCACCGCAACACGCATTGGACGTCCCTTGCGGTATTCCATAGGTACAGCGACTTGACCCGATATCTCCGCCAAGTCCAAGGTCGCGGTGAGTCCGAGCGACTCGCTCGTCAAAGCCAGACTTCGAACGACCTTCGGCCGTTCGGCATCATCCTCGCTTATGCCCGTATTTTCTAAAGCGGCACTGGGCTTGTCCACGCGCCGATGAACAGCGCACCCCTTTTTCGTGTCGCTGCTGGGAATGAAAATACCCTCAACCTGCATGTAGTAGAAAAGACGCGGGCAGTAGGCATATTCGGCCACGTTCCGGGCCGGCCACAGGCTTTCATTCATCGGTTGCATCCTTCTCAGAGCGGAATGTCGTCCGCCCTGGGCTCATCATGCCGCCGGTCGTGGCGGTCTTTTAATTGTTTCTTCAGGACATGAACAACCCGACTCAGCACGCCGTGCTGATAGGCGGCGTATTCTTCCCAGTTCCTGTTTTCGAGTGGCTTGGTATCAAGATCGCTCCATAGGTTGACGACTTCTTTTGGTTTGCCATCGCCCCTTTTCCCGCGCTTCTTTTTATCCTTGGCATCACCGCTCTGCGTTTGAGCGGATTGCCGCAGCGCCTGGTCCGGCTTCACTACCGCGCTGCCGCCAACTTTATCCTTTATCGGCCTGAAGCTGGCCGGATTGCAGGGCACATACCACCACTTTCCCGGCCAGTCTGGGTCGGTGAGCGCCTGCAGGCCGATGTTGGCGGCGGCGTTCAAATCCGCCTGAAGCCCCTTGGCCGCGGGAGAGACGGGATCGGCCGAAACAAACACCTCGCCGCCGTTGAGGGGAACACGGATAACTCCGGCCTTCTCCCAATCGGCGACCGTTTTGTCCTTCCACATTGCGTTCAGGTCACAGAGGAACCGATCGCGCGCGTCTCCCTTGTTCTCGGCCTGCTTCGCTTCCGCTTGCTTAACCTGCTTCCTCCAGAACGGCGATTGCATGAATTCTTTGACCGGCACATCCTGACAGCGGATGCCGGGCGCACCTGTGCGTGAGTCCTGACGTGACGTATAGGCGGCCTGTACTTCGCGAAGGTGCAGGCCATGGAGCTGGCATGCCTCGGCGAGGTACTTCTTGATTTTTGAAGACGACCAGATCATGAGTTGCCGGTTTTCCCGCCGGGTGCGGGTTTCCTCCGGCCGGTAGTGGGTAAGATCTTCGATGATGATGGCGTGGCACGGCGCGAAGCGCGGATCATCGATCCGCTGGCGCGGCCGCTTTCCCTTGTCCCAGTGTCTGGGATTTTCGCTTCCCACACCGAGCGCCGCCTCGACGATGCGGCTGGCAATCTGCTTGACGCGCTGCTCGCGGAGATGTTCCAGCGCGTCCAAGACGCTCTGCCCGAACTGCTCTTTGGTCTCAGCCCTTGTGCCATCGGGATGAAGACGCGTAAAAAATCCCAGCTGAACTTTGCGGCGGAACTCGGTCAGCGTGGCAAGGCGTGTCAGGGAGAGTCCGCCGACCTTGCGGATTACCGGATCGTCCGCGGCTTTGCCTCGCGGAAAAACCCAATCCTTGAACCAGCGAAGCCGTTGTTTCCACTCCTTGTCGTCATCTTCCCATCGTTTCTTCCATTCGTCGTGGAGTTTCTGCCGAAGGGTAGCATCCTGTGCCAGCACCATCACCGCCTCGTGGAGTTTTTTCCGATTCTCCCTTTGCTTCTTCTTGCGCTCTGAACCTGAAGATTCCTCGCCGATTTCTTCGGGGGCGTTGTAGCCGGACAACTTGGCGATATGTTCGTCCCACAGTTGCCGTGCCGCGTCGTCCCGCCATCCACGGGAAGAGAACAGGTCGTGCCACAGAGCAAGCGCATCCTGCAAAAGTTCAAGGCGACCGTTCTCGTCCAGTTGCTCTTTGATGCCACCTGGCTTGGTCTTCTCGTTCGTGATGAGGTAATGAGCGATGCGCGCCCGGTCGCCATGGCGCTTGAGGCCAAGGCGCAGGATGCGGACGGTTGAGAACATCAGTTCATCTACCGCGAGAGATAGCCGGTAACCGTCGCTCCCCATATCCTCGCTGGATACGTCACTTGCTGGTTTGTCATCCTTGGCTGGCCTCCAGCCGAGCTGTTTCAGCTCTTCGATCCGCAACTTCTGCTTCTCGGTGACGCCCCAGCCTGCTCCAACCAACCGGTCAATGAGCAGCACCGTCCGGCCAAGTTTTGCCTCCAGTTGATGAACCCTCCAAATCTCCTCGTTGGACGCCTCGCGAGTTCCTTCCTCTTCGCCCTGCAGTTTGATGAGGAACTGGCGATCGAGCCGAGCCCACGGGGCGGGATGTTCCGTGCCGTCCGGCAAGGTGTCCGCACCGATGCGGCGATAGATGGTGGTGCGTTCCTTGCCATCGTGCCCTTTGGTCTTGAGATGCAGGTAAAGATCGCTCTCCTGCGGCGCTCGATGGTTGGCGGCTTTACACGCTTCCTTCATCTGCTCGGACGTCACGGCTTCCCACACTGCGCACGCTGCGGCGTAGCGGTGGCCGAGGTCAACGGAAAGCACCCGCAGGCCGGGAAGACGGGAGAGGATGAGCCGGGCGTGGCCTTTCCTGGTATCGTTCGCTCTTTCGTGCGGCCAGCCATCCTGACTTATGTACTCAGTTCCTTTGTTCTTTCCACTCTTGTAAATCCGTGTGAAAGCCGTTTTATCGGAAGAATTTCCGATAAAGTCATACCAAGGTCCTTTCTGCTGCAACTCAAGCGACACTGTTAACCACCACCTGAGTCGTTTTCTTGCCTTACCCGCCTTTTGTGAATCCTTTATCTTCCCAATGGCTTCGAGCTCTCGCCGGTCTGCTTGAAGCGTTCCATTCCATGTCGGCTCCTTCTGCTTCCCGCCTTGAGAATTATCGCCTCCAGTCTGGTCTTGGCTGCTGACCTGATCTTCCCTCTTGCGTGACCTCACTTCCTGCTGGTCGAAAACGTGGGCCACGCGGAAAACGCCGCTTCCGCCCAGTCTCGCTGTACTAGCTATTCCAAGCCTGCTTCTCCGTGTAACCACTGTTGCATTGCTTGATGGGTTAACTGTCGATTCGTCTATCGTGCCGATCTCCTTGTCGAAACGGTTGCTGACAGCGAGTAATGTGATGTCTTTTGCCTGACTGCCGGTCCAAAGCCGCATTTGGACTTCCCGTGGGTCTCCGCGCGGGTTGATTTTCAATCTGTTGTATTTGATAGGGGGCCTGGATATCCCAAACTGGCAGAAGTCTGGATGGAAGTACGGATCGGGGTGCCGAAAGGCGGCAACTTTCAGCCGAACCGCATCGCTGCGCGCCTTCCAGCCCTTCACGTAACTCTTTAGAATGGAAGGAGTCGATTGGCCATTGTGACGCCACACCGGCTCGTATTCAGGTTCAGCCAGATTGATAAAAAGATTAATGTCACCGAACTTCTTGTCCGGGTCCTCGTCTTGCAGGCGCTTGGCCTCTTCAATCCGAGCCTCCGCAGCCTTGGCAGGGTCGGTTTGTTTGATTTTTTCCCATGCGGCTACGACGCGCTCCCAACCTTCGACAGCTCGTGGATTGATACGATATTCCCCAAGAGAGCCGACAGATTGGCCGCGTTCGCGGCAGTACGCATTCAAAAGTGCCAATGGCTTGCAATATGCTTGGTCATTTTCAAGTTTCTTTAAGTCAGCATCCGCCGCCGTGCGCAGTTCCCGCACTACTTCCTGTTTTTTTTGCTTCGTCCATATCTGAGCCAACCGTGCCGCCGCCTTGGAGAACATCTCCCGATGCAGTTCAGTCGGGGATGGCGTTTCGCCTTTGGCTCTGCTGTTCGGGTTTTTGAGCGGAATATCTGCTCCCTCGACCAGCGGCTTGAGATGCTTCTGCCAGTGGTTCCGAAGCTCGAGCTGGCGCACCGGCCGGCCAAAACCTTGGTTGTCGTTCTTGCCGAAAATATGAGAAAACGGATGCCTGGTTCGCTGCCCCGCTCCTTTTCCAGACTTGCCGACAGCCTCGGAAATCTCCTCAGAGTCTGGTTCTTCCTCCTCCTGGTCTAATGGCTCCGATTGCTTTTTTTCCGCTTTACTGGGCAACTGCAGATAATTCTCCGTCAGAAGATACCAAAGAAGTGTTTGAGCGTCTTGTCTTCCCTGTTGTTTGTTCTGGCCCTTGACCGCCTCATCAAACGCCTTGCTCCGGTTGACCCAAACGGCGTCGTCCCGAATGGCAGCGGAGAGCGATGGCGAGCAATCGTTCTTCCACTCGGCAATCTCGGTATCTTCAAGCCCTCTGCTTTTGAGGATTTCTTCAAGCGCTGCGATGACCTTGCTGTTCCGATCTTCAGCAGCCTCTGTGCCGTATGCGACGATGAAATCGGCCGGAGCCCCAAGCCTCGATTCCACCGAAAGCCACGACAGCGCCAGCAGAATACGCCGCGCCTTGCGCTCCTCTGGTGTCGGGTCGCGGTCAGACTTGCCCTTCCCATCCTTGACCTTGGTATCCACCAGCGTGTGGTCCAGTCCGCCGCGCAAGGTGAGCAGCCAGTCGCCGAACGCTTTGGCGCCTTTATTGACCGCCTCGTGGGTCTTCCAGAGCGCCTCGCGCCATGAAGTATCACTCGGATCAGCCCCACGGAGCCGAAGAGTGTAGGCGCGCTTGGTGACGGGTGGCATAGCCTCTTGTGGCATCGTTATCCTCCTTCGATTCAGTGATCAAACATGCTAGCTCTTCCCGAGCTTTCTAAAGAATCATGGCCGCGCATTCAATGCAGTAGTTGTTCTTCGACATGTTCTCTTTGATGGCCAAGCATTTGTCGCCCTGGCAGATAACGTGCTCTTGGTTCCGCGAGCAGTGCCTCCGCCGCTGGGCGGTCTCGAAGCAGGCAGATACGAGAAGGCGTTTCAGCTTGGGCATCGGTTATCTCCTTGAAAGGCGCTCTTGAATTTGGGCCTAAACGTCGTTCCCGATCTGGTCGATCTGTTCCAGAACCTCCTCCAGCCGCTCAAATGGGATTTCGCCGCGGGTACCGCCCTCCGCCTCGAGCCGCTCGTTGACGGCCCCATTCACGATCATGATGACCGCCGCGTAGTTGTTGGCGCTTCTCAGTTCGGGGTAAGCCAGCACGATGTTGCGGCCGTTGATGGACGCGCCGAGGGCGTTTAGAATCCGGCTGGCCAGTGCCCGGGAACGTTCGTTGAGCCTTCGCCGGGCCTCCTGGCGTCGTCGCTGGGGCGTGACCGGTATCTCTCGGGGCTCCATGCTCTCGCGGGTCCGAGCCTGGATGAGGCGCTGGCGGAGGTTTTCGCGGGACAACCCAAGGGCTTCGGGGTCCAGACCGCGTCTCCGGAATTCCTCGACGAGGTCGTCGATCACGGCGTCATCCATCGGATCGAGGTACGCCTGCTCGATGAAGTGGCTGATGATCTCGTTTTGAACAACCATGTCCGGTGTCAGGCGTCTTCGACGGCCCGGCTCATCGACCGGGGGACGCTCGTCACCTGCCTCAAGCCAGCCTTGGATGAGTTCCTGGTCCTCCTGGTCGATCCGCCGGAAATCCTCCCAATGACGGTCAATGTTCAGCCCTACGTGGGAGACCGCTACACCCCGGTTGTCAGGGTGTTGGGGATTGTTCTGGTGGATCACCCTCATTACCCTTCCGATAAATTGGACATAGGGCGACAGCGACCGGAAGGGCTGAAAGATGGCAGCCACGCTCAGGTTCGGATGGTCAAATCCCTCACCGAGCATCCGGACCTGGACGATGCAATCGATCCGGTCGCGCCGGAGGTCCTGGAGCACGTCCTCAATTTCCTCCACCGGCATGTTGCTGTGGATTTCACGTGCGTGCAGACCGCGCTCGGCGTAAAGGGAACGCACCTGGCGAGAGTGGTCCACCGAACAGGCGACGGCGATAATTTGATGAAAGGTCCCGGTTTCCCGGAGATGCTGAAGCCACTGGATGTTGGCGTCCACGATAGACCGGTTGCACTCGGGCGCGAGGGCCACACCCCGGCTGAACCATTCCTCGTCCCGGAGTTGAAGCACCTCTTCGAGCGTGTGCCGCCTGGCGTCTCCGCGATAGGTGAAGGAGATCTCTGAAGGAGATCTCCTCGGGCGCGACGTTCACGGCGGTGATTTGCTTGATGTACCCTCGCACCATGGCCGTCCGGAATGGGTAGGCATAGACCCGCTTACCGGCGATCTCACGTCCGTCGCCCCTGAAGGGAGTGGCAGTGAGGCTGACGACCTTGGCGTTTGAGAACCGCTCGAAAACCCATTCCCAACTTCTGGCCACGTTGTGGTGCCCTTCGTCGACCAGGATCAGGTCAAAGAAGTCATCCGCGAAGGCGGGAAGCCATCGGTCGGCCCGACTGGCCAGTTGCTGGATGTTGGTGACCACGATGTGCGAGTTCTCACAGTCGTGGATGTTCGCATCCTGGCCGTCCAGGACGGCCGTGAAGGGACCATGGCTCACATCGGTCAAAACACGCGTGGAGGTCCAGAAACACTCACGTCCGGCGACATCGAAGGCGGTGGAAATTCCCCGCCGAATCTCAAGGTTCGGTGCGATCACAAGTACCCGACCTTGGGCCGTTTCAAAAGGCAGCAAGGCCATCAGGCCGGTCTTGCCGCATCCCACCGGGATTTGGAGGATGGCGTGATCTGTGCTGTTCCGGAAATGCTGACGCGTTCGGAACCATCCCTCGACCTGGGGATCACGCAGGTCGGGGTTGCCCTGGATAAACGCTCGGGTATCGTTGAAAAACCTTGCTATTTCTTCATTTGTCATTTGCGGCTTCGGCCTCCTCCTGGATCTTCTCGTAGACCTCCTTGAGGAGGTGTTGGCTGACAGCCTCGCGGAATTGATCCTCGTTCATGAACTTGGCTGTGATCTCCTCGTTCTGCTCCATGCGGTCGATAAAAAGCCCCTCCAAGGCTTTGCGGAAGACCTAGCCGAAGTTCTCCATCGTGTTGGCGAGCGCGGCTTGACGGAGGCTGCTGTCGGCCACGGCTTCCTGCTTCATCGGCGTGCCTTCGGTGGCGAAGTGCTCGGGAAAAAGATGGCCGATGGTGCGCTTGAGCCAGACATAGAAGAAATCTGATAACGCGGCATATTGTATGTTGTCGTAGTAGGGCGGGTCGGTGATGACGGCGTCAAAGGAGACATCAGACCAGGGAAGCGCCGTGGCCGAGCCGAGGAGCACGGTGCCGGGGAGCACATAAGCAGCTTGTGCTTCTGCGACGCTAACAATCCAATCGAGGGCGCCGTCGGCACCGCCAGATGCATCCCCTAAAGGATTCGGTTCAACGAAATCCCACACCATCGGCAAAGCCTGGCGGCCGAATGTTCCTTGAGAGTTTTCCCTCGAGTTGTCCCATCTCGCAAGCGTGCTCTCTTTATCCGCAATTCGGTTCACTAACACCCCCAAATACGTCCCCACCGCCTTCACCCTCTCACTCTCCACTCTCTCACGCTCCAACTCTCTCATCGCCTCCCGCACCGCCGCGGCGAAGGTGAGCAGGCAGAGCATCTGGCGGGGGGTAAAAAGTTCGGCAAAAGTTTTTATGCCGAAACCTCTTCCGGCAACAGTGGTCGGGTCATTTGGATCCATAAGCTCATTCGGCACCGTCAGTCCTGTCCGCTCACACAGCGGCTCGATGCGCTTCTGAATCGCCTCGTCATCGGGCAAGTATTCTGGGTAATCATCGGCCGAGAGATAGATTTTCCCCTGCCGGCCTGGCCGCCTGCCTGCGCCGCGAGCTCTGCGACAGGCAGGGGAGCGAGCACAAAGGCCGTTCCTACGTGCTTGACCGGCCCGGTCCTGGCAATTTCAAGCCGTTTTAAACCATCGAGACGTTCATGGCGTGCGCGCTCGAGCTCATCTACATATTTCCTGGCCTCATCGGCTGCCAGTTGGAACTCCCGCTTGGATACCGCTTCGGCGGCAAGCAGCATGGCACGCTCCTGGGCACGGTCGATCCGGGCTTTGAACGATTTTTCCAGGTATTCGCGGCAAACCCGAGCAAAATGCTGCCGTTCTTTCTGACAGTGGGCGCGACACTCAAGCTGGTAGGTGCTTTTTAGGAAGTCGGCGGCAGCAGACAGACTGGCAGCCTGTCCCACCATTTCAATCTCTTGCGGCGTATGCGGATGCGCTGCCAGGTTGAGGAGGATATCGCTCGGGATGACCTCGTAATGGCCTCCCTCCTCCCGAACGGCCACGAGCTCGCCATAGAGCGGCACGTCGTTCCCTTTTGAGTCTTTGCCACGGATCGATATCTCAAAGAAATGGATACGATAGGGTTCCCTGCACAAAGGATCGACGAAGAAACCGACGCCGCCGATCAACCCTGCCAGCCGTTCGTTGAGTTTCTCGTCCACCGCCGCATAAAGCAGATGTCCCGGCCCCATCAGTACAGCGTCAACATGAGCATCCTGTTCGAAGTGATGCTTGTGGAAGGTGATCTTTCGATAGGACGATTCAGCTTTTCCTGCCTTCTGGACGGAGCGGAGACGTTCAGAGCGAAGATCCGCAAGGACGTGCTCGACACGCCACAACCCGTCGGCTCTCGGCTCGACCCGGAGACCGACCTCGCGGGCAGCGGCGATGAACTGCGCCTCGACATATCGAGGCATAAGCCGACGCTCTTCGACCTCGAGATTCCGGCGCTGGAATGCTGAAAAATCCACGTGGCTTCGCGCAAGGGCAATGCCCGTGGCTTCCTCATATTCTTTGAGCTTGGCCGGATCGATGCGGTCAATCTGGTCGAGATACTCATTGAGCCGCCTGGGATCGTAGGCCGCGTCCCGGAGCATGTCCGGAAGGTTGACGTCGTTTAGGGACAGCACTTCGCCGATCACATCGAAGACGCGGCCTTCGAGGGCCTCGTTCATCTGGTCCAGCTTTTGTAAAAGGCGCTGGAGAATCCGGCCTTCAACAATGGGCTGGCCGTCCTCG
>JANDJK010000067.1 GCA_024330925.1 Nitrospira sp. | reverse complement strand
GGCTTGTTCCTGCAATTTTCTTCGGCTCAGCGTGATCACCGCGATGGTCACCATGAGGCGGTCATCGAAGCTGTCAGCCAGGTGATAGAGGCCAAGATAGCCGTCCTATTCCCAGAGGGGAGCTTCTGGGCGGCGAGAATCTGAGTAGCGATGGCGGGACATCCAGATGTCCAGAGCGGTTCGATCCCGTTCACAAAGACGGCCAACACCACGGTGCCCATCAAGGCGCCAAGGAGAGGATCAGCTTGAAGAATTCGGCGAACCATAGGGTAAAGGCGTGGTTTTGTCGAGTTGGGAGTGCCAGCGAGATGCCACGCCGGAAGGCGACACAATCTTTGACGTTGACCACTCCCCTGAAGCAGACACTGAGACCCACTACAACCTGGGTGACACGGGAAAGGCCGATCGCCAGAAAGAGATTAAGCCACGCGGCCATGAAGGCGAAGTCCATGAAACCACGATCAGCACAAACGGTCTGGCGATGAGCGCCATCTTGAATCGATCGTGAAGATTGACAAGCAGGGACAGGAGAAAAAGCAGCACCCACATCGCGCAAGGGTTGAACCCGTCCAGCAGGCCGATGATGACGGTAAACAGTGGAAGACCGAAATCCTTGACGTGCAGCCGACCAAACCACGATGTCTCGATGCTCTCGACCATCGGACGTGACGCCGTGGCGGGCACGTCGCGGGCCAGGAGGGTGCGCATGTCCGCGCCGGTCGTCTCATTGGAGCGGAAGCCGACAATCAGTTCCGTTCCAATGAGGAAGGTGGGGACTCCAATGACGGAAAGGCCTCGATCGTGAACCATCGAGGTAAGCCGTTGGCGTGCATCCGGGTCCTCGCCGATGTTGTAGAACTTGATCCGAATCTCTGGCTGTTCGCGGCGTAGGGTGTCTAGGAAGACCGTGACGGTCTCGCAATGGGGGCAGCCTGCGCGAACGAAGACCTCGATGTCGGGCGCAGCATCGTGGAGTCGGACGTCTGTGCTTCCAGCGGCTGGCCCGGTCAAAACAAGCAGGACACGCGTCAGGGCAAATGGCCGCTGGGCTGTCGGTCGCCGGAACACGGGTGACGTTAGCTGACAATGTCGGGCGGAATTCGTGATTGGATGTACGACAACACGTCCAGTATCTGCTCGTCCGTCAGTTTGCCGCGAAAACTGTGCATCGGGGTGAACAGCACGCCGTTGGCGATCGAGATGAGCAGTTCCCAATCGGTCTTGGATCGGCTGGCCGGAGACCGAAAATCAATGGAGGCAGGATCAAATCTCGACTGTCCGGTCCGTTCCCATCGAGGTTCGCTCCGTGGCAGCGGAGACACTGCTGCTGATAGACCGTTTCCCCCGCCTTGGGATTGCCGCGAAGCACCTGCGCGGTGGCCCAGGGGGATGCCGCCAGCAGAATGATGAGACTCCCTGCCAAGATGATGTTCATGGTCGATCTCCTTGCTCCTGTTTCTTCACCGGATCACCAACACCGGGCACGACACATGATGGACGATCGCGTGCGAGACACTGCCTAGGAGAAAGCGCGCGACACCTTTTCTTCCGTGTGACGAGGCGATCACCAAGTCCATGGTTTTCGCCTCTTCCTCGATCACAGCCGCCGGGCTGCCGACCGACACCTTTGTGCCGGTTGTATAGCCTGCATCGGACAGTTTTGCCGCTGTGTTCTTGACAAGCTGTTCGGCATAAGCCTCCGCCCCCTCCCACCAGGCTCGTGCTTCCATCCCATCGTAAGGACTGTCTAATCCAATGGGGACAACAACGTTCAACACGCGGAGTTCCACTGGCGTTGCGAATCGGTAGTGGGTCAGCCACTCGACGATGCGATCGGCATCGTCACGGCCCTCGACGGCGACCAGAGCCTGCCGGATCGGGCGTGCTTGGCCCTTGACAATCAAGGTGGAGCGGGATGTATGGGAAAGGACTCGATGGGAGACACTGCCCAGCACGGTTTCAGCAAGGCGGCCTCGTCCCCTTGCGCCGACCACGATCAGGTCGGCCGACACGGCCTGTGCACTGTCAAGAATGACTTGGGCGGGGTTGCCGATTTCGTTGATCTTGCGCACCGTCTCGACGTCAGACGGCACGAGGGCCGCTGCCCGTTCGAGCAGTTGGTGTCCCGCGTTCACCATGGCGTGGCGGAAATCGTCATATCCCTGCAAATTAGCTGCTTCCGCCACAAGGGGTTGCTCGAACAGGCCGAGGTTGACGCCGTGCACCAATGTGACGTCTGTTGGGCGGTAGAGCTGAAACGTGAGGGAGACTGCTGCAAAGGCTTGGTCTGACCAATCGACGCCGATGACGATTCGCATAGGCAGGGCTCCTTTCTCACCTCAAAAAAAGAGAACAACCTCTGTGGCAGCCTCTGGATCCGCCAATGGAGATTGCTGCAGAGAGACAATTGTCCTGTGAGAGAGGTGTTCCTCCGTTTCCTTGTTCAATCAGTACGTGCAGGCTATCTGACTTCGATTGTATGTTGGTCATGGATCGAGCCCGCGGTGGTTCGCGGAAGCGGTTGGCGCGGAAGCGGTTGGCACGGAAGCGGTTGGAAGGAGGGGCTTTCCCCAACCGTGTTCTTTATCACGCGCAATGTGCTCCACGGAGAACCTCGATGCCTAGAGCTGGTTGCTTCCTTCTCGTCTCACGGGCTCATGGAAAGAGGGTCGAGCGTGCGTACGCAAAGCTTCCTCAGCAAGATTTAGATATTCTACGACCTCACGGTCGGTTACTTGCGAAAAATCCGCATAGTGATTCCCCACGGCCCAGAAGGGGTCCGGTACTGCCAGGACCGCTAATTCATCGACTCGCTCCTCAACCAGTTGGAGTGTGTCCCGCGGCCCGACGGGAATGGCTCCCACAAGGCGACGGGGGCCGAGCTGTCTGATTGACAGGATCGCGGCGAAAAACGTGGAGCCGGTGGCGATGCCGTCGTCCACGAGAATGACCGTGCGATCCTCCAGTGTGGGGAATGGCCTGTTCTGCCGATACAAAGCTTGTCGCCGGACGATTTCATCTCGTTGCGACTGAATTACCCGCTCGATGTCGGCAGGGCTCAGGCGATACGCCGCTCTCGCCGTCGGATTCCAATAGATCCCTCCCGACTCACCCACGGCTCCCAACGCATATTCGGGATTGTCCGGCGCGCCGATCTTGCGGGCGATGAAGACGTCCAACGGCAGGTGAAGTCCCACGCTCAACTGATAACCGACGGCCACGCCTCCTCGTGGAAGCGCCAGAATGAGAGTTGCAGGGTGTTCACGATAGTGGATCAGCTTTTCGACCAGCCGCCGACCTGCTTCTTCGCGATTTTGAAAGATCATGATCCTGCTCGTGCCCTTGTCCCCGGCGGCGCTGCTGCTGTCCAACACCGTTCGGTTCTCGTTCCTTGCTGCGGAGTGGCGGCGGAATAAAATCTTCTGCTCCGCCGCCCTCATGAGGGAAAACGGATCACAACGGGTGATCCGTGCCGAACTTTTTTATCCGACCTTCACCTCGATCGTTTTCGGTTTGGCCTTCTCCGATTTGGGGAGGTGGATGGATAGCACTCCATCTTTATACGAGGCACTCACCTTAGAACCGTCGGCATCTTGTGGCAAGGTAAAGCGTCTGAGAAAACTGCCGTAGGCTCGCTCGATCCGGTGATATTTCTTGCCCTTCTCGTCTTGCTCGTATTTTCGCTCCCCGCTGATCGACAGTACGTCGTCCTCAATGTTGATCTTGATATCTTCTCGTTTCATTTCCGGGAGCTCGGCTTTGATGAGATATTCCTTGTCGTCTTCCGTAATGTCAACAACCGGCGCCCAGTCGGCAACCGTGATGGCTTCTTTTTTCTCCCCACTTCTTTCCGGTGGCTGTCCGAAAAAGGTGGAAAGACGTTTTTCCATTTCTTCGAGCTCTTTCCACGGATTCCAACGGATAGCCGGTTCCCATCTGGTAAGACCTGCCATGATATCCTCCTTTCTTGTTTACGTGACTGAAGCTGCTGGTTCCATCTGCGGCTAGCTTGGTTCCGCTCTGTTCGCCTCGTAAGTGTTCGCCATAAGCTTCTGCATCGATGATGCCACTAAAGCGGGAAGCCAGAGAAAGGTTGGGTCACCGGAAAAATTCAGCGGAAGGGGGACATCGACTCACAGTGATTGGGTGATCTGTTGCATTACAGGACAGATAAATGAGGGACGCTGGGGAATCTTGCACCGATTCAGAAAGTTTTTGCACGAAGTGGATGAGAAGAGAAGTTGTTTGCTGACGATCGGCGGGGTGATCGAAATCGATCATATGGTCGTTCTTGGGGAAAATTTGGTTAAAAGTAGGGATTTGACCGTATATGTTCATTGTCCATTGTTCTTGACATGAGAGTGTCCAAAAATATTGACAACACTGATTGAACGGAATAAGCTTGCGTCCGCCCAGCGAAGAGTGTTGAGAGAATAGAATGAATTGACGGGTTTATGGGTTTCAGCCCTTGTGCGAAATAAGCTTCCTGACCAATGTTCTCCCAGGGAAGTTACGCTTTTGCTCAAGGACCAACTATGGTGGGGGCATTTCGTCAAACAATCACTTGTCTGAACGAAAGGAGCAGCCATGGAGCCTAAAATCCTGACATTCATCGTGATCATGCTAGTTCTCCTCATTGGCGGTCTTATCGTTTACAAGAAGGGACAATAAAGAACAAGAACAGCAGCAGCAGCGTTCCTCCGTTTTCTATTGCTGGTCATCCGGCGGAGGTGGAGGGCTGTTCTGTGCTCAGTTGTCTGGTTATACGGTAAAGAAACGATAGTTCGCTACACGTGCGGTCTACCAATCACTTGGGAAGTGACAACAAAGGAGCTGGCTCATGATTGGTGTTCCGCACGGAGGCCATTCTGGCCAGTACCCTGCAAAAGCAGAATGAGTGGGTGAGAAAAGATCGAGAACGGGGGCTATTCTTTGATCGCTTTGACGCGTTTTTGAAAGTACGCATTTCTGACAGCAGCATACAGATCAACGACCGACTCCTCAACACCATGAAACTTTTCCAGATTTAAGGACCGGTCATTGACAATCTCCGTTATTTTAGCAGTCAACAGAATGAGAGAGGTGGTTAACCGGTTGCTGTGAGGAATGGCAGAGGGGATCTGCTCGACCTCAATGATTGGCAGTGCAAGCCAATAAATGGGGTTGAGAAACACATCGCCCACGTACCCAACCAGATCGCGAACGGTAAAGGGGAGAAAGAAGGGAACCACGAGGTAGGGACCTGATGGCACCCCATAGAATCCAAGAGTTTGCCCCAGGTCTTCTTCGGGCGTGACAAGGTCCATATCGCTTGCCCAATCGATGAATCCCGCAACCCCGATCGTGGTGTTGATAAGGAAACGTCCCACTTCAATACCTGCTCCCCGGAACTTCCCTTGCAAAACATTGTTGACCAATCGCGGGACAAACCTGGCGTTATAAAAAAAATTGCTAATTCCTTCTTGTAAAAGCTCTGGCACGACGAGGTTGTACCCCGTAGCAATCGGTTTCAGAATCCAGCGATCGACTTGCCGGTTAAACTCAAAGATCTTGATGTTTAGCGGTTCCCATGGGTCATATTCCTCGATGTCCAATTCACCGGCTTCAGCGAAGGGATCATAGAGTTCCTCAGAGGGGCTTATAGAGGTGCCTGCTTCTTCAGCTATCGTGGAAGGAGCTGAAGTAAGGTGAATGGCTGAATTTGCAAGGGGGGCAGCGTGAGGGGAGAAATCAGTTGAAGCACTGGCCTGAGCAGGAAGGCCGAGGAGGGCCCCCACCAAGGCAAGAACAAACTTATTACTTCTGTTTCTGTTTGCACAACAATGCATCCCCTGGTTTCCAGTCTTCATAGAAGAGTCCTTCTTGTCTATCCTTGAGACGGCAAGATGCGGACGAATAAAACTGATAAAACGAGGGCGAACTTTACCAAAAGTTCAGGTGATCGCCAATCATTATTTTTTGTCGTTCCTTGAGAACAACGCTAGGGCTTGTTGGCGTTCACACGCGCCTTGAGAAGGAAGGCTAGGGGTAGGACGCTGGGATGGCTACAAATTCGGAAAGTCAATCAACCAACGCGACGCTCCAGCACGCTTGTGGTTATTACAACGGCCACCCTCGGATGGTAGTAGGGGCGTAGGTAGAAAGAAGAAGAAAATACGGCCATGACCAACTGCTTCATCCTGTCATGGCCGTATGCTTGTGCCCTCATCCCTTTCTCTCAAGCAAAGACCCCTCCGGCTCTCACCTTCTTTACAGACCTCCGAGGCATTACTCAGACCAGATAGTTGAAAGCATGAGAAAGGGAGGAGAGAGCCCCCTACGCTCCTTTTTTATATACAATTAACCCCCCGACCAACAGTGCTAGCATCACCCCAATAAACAGCAGCAACATACTATCCATACGCAGGCTCCTTTCGATAAAAGGTATCTCCCTCTTTCCCCACCTTGACCAATGGAAGATGGACGCGAGGTGAGAGCGCCGGCGCACTCCTTCACTTTCCCTGGCACCAGTCTTCCCCCACCTCCGCGTGGTCCTAGCGCCTCTGAAGAGGCGCCCCAGCAACTCTCATGCTCAGCTCTCAAAAGAGATGCCATTGGTTTTTTCGTTGAAAAAGAACGGTGTACGACAAGAAGTTGAAATATCGCGCTGGAAGGATGGGGAGAAAATCAACAAAGCCGTCTAGATGATTTGACAGGGTTAGAAGAGGGTGGCCTCCGTTGCTCTTTCCTGTCCAGTGAGGTTGTGAGAATGACCAACACTCGAATGGGGGGAAGTGGATAGGCGTAAGATTTTCTAGTCCAGGGATACTTGAGAAGGAAGAAGTTCACTGTCTCTGCACCGTCATCTCTCTGGTACGATCCAGAGGAGGAAATAGTTCTGCACGGTCTCACCGGCAAGCTGCGTCGTGGTGTTCCCTCAGCTTCATCTCCCCTCCCCCACGGCCCCGCAGCATGACAAAAAGGAACGGGCCGTCGATGAGAAGCGCCCGGAGAACGGTGGCACCCCCAGGGCTATGTGGACACGCTACAGCACCGTACACCAGGCCTGACCCCAACCCGGGGGATCTGGACAGGATGACTCTGAGAGGGGAATCCTGTGGCAGGGGACCTGCGGCCTCGTGATCCAACCGAGCGGCCCCACCGGCAGTCGCTTCCAGCCCCTGGCTGGATACCAGCATCAGTACATGGTGCTGGGCATCGGCAGTACCCGGCAACCCATGGCCCCCCGTGCGGGGACGGAGGGTTCCTGGAAATGTTCCCCTCCGCTTCCTGAAACGACGAGACGAACCTTCTCCGGATAACGTGAGGCTACATGGTCGGTGGACTGGGCCACCTCACAGGCTGGGACGCCTTCGAGAGCAAGGGATCGGGCTACGGATCCTCCTGTGCCTGGTGGAGGGGGGCACCTGCCCAACAGGCCATCCCAACGGGCCATGGGGGCTCGTGCAGCCTTCGAGCCCAAGGGGCATGGTCGGGGATGTTTCCTCAAAATTATTATTTTTCTCGGCCGCCGACTGAGGAAGGGAATTATAGCCGGTGGCAAGCATGGTTGGGGAGGGAAGCCACAGCTAAGTTGTTAGTTTTAGAAGGATTGAGTCATTTTGCCCCCGTTCTGTTGCGGATTGCGACGATCCAGTACTCAAGCGGGGGGATGGTTCTTCTGTTGTCGTCCTTGAGCAAGAACGGCCAGGACATTAGTCACATGAGCTGGAGTTGCTGGCAGTTCGAGCAGGTGATGGGGAATGCAAGTCATGGAATGATAGCTGACACTGCCAAGGAAGATTCCTCACTGACGACGTGGTACCTGTTGCTTGCGGTGTCTGCCTGTATGTACTGACAAGGAAGAAAGGTCTGTATCAGACGAGCATTCTTGTGAGTAAAGGCAAAGAAGCAGTCTTTCTTGCCCGTCGTTAACGATCGCGATCGGTCCTTATTCTTTCTCGACGTCTCTTCTACCGAAACTTTTCGGGAGCTTCCGCGAGTTCATTTCGGTAGGCTGCTCATTGGGGAAGGGGGTGACCGCTCAGTGCGGCTCGCATCTTTTTGACCGACACTCTAGGGTTTATAGGGTTTATTGTCATTCCTTCTTGATTGGACAAAAGGAGATGGGCACCGAATTTGTATGGCAAAAGGCAGCCACGATATGGTGAAGTTGCAAGGGAAAACACAACGATTGCATGTTTGCAAGAAGTGCTGAGGCCAGAGGGTAAGAGTGTGCTGAAAGGGGGAGGGATTGTTCATGCGACGAAGGTTGATGTGCATCGTTACGGTTTTGAGTGGGATTGTGCTGGGGATGGGCGGAGGTATGTGGGCTCATGCGGCCAAGCCCGGAGAGAAGGACTTGGTCAAAGGAGAAGAACTCTTAAAGAACAAACAATATAGTGAAGCGCGCACGTTGTTAGAGGCGGGCCTTGCCAAAGACCCATCGAACGTGCAAGGGCACTTCAATCTAGCAGAGGCATGCCGCGCTTTGGAAGAGTGGTCCTGTGCCGAAGAACACTACGACAGTGCCTTGCAACTGGATGAGGAAACCGGTGGTTCTTCGCTACCTAAGTCCAGGGCAAAAGTGTGGCGCTTGCGCGAAGAGATGAAGGTATGGGGGTTGTTAAACGAAGCCAAGCGTTTGCTGTCCAGTGGCAGAATAAAGCAGGCAGAAGAGGTCTTGCGCAACGCCCGTGATCTAGGCATTACCCATGAGCAACAGACGTTGTTTCAGCAACTACAGGCCAAGGTCCCCCGCTCTCGCTCTGACTCTTCCAAACATGCAAGTGGATTGGCAGGACGGTCGCAGGCCGACTCTCTGGACGCAGAGATGGTCTTTGTTCCGGCTGGCAAGTTCACGCGGGGGAGCAACTTGGCGGATGACGAACAACCGGTGCGCCAGATTTATCTCAACGCCTTTTATATTGATAAGTACGAAGTGACAGTGGGGCAGTACGCGCGATACTTGGAGGCGACCGATATGGAAGAACCACCGGATTGGAACATTATGAATCAGCCCCAGCATCAGAGACGGCCAGTGGTCAATGTCAGTTGGGAGGATGCTGTCAATTACTGCAAGTGGGCTGGAAAGCGGCTGCCGACCGAAGCGGAGTGGGAAAAGGCAGCCCGGGGAACGGACGGGCGTATCTATCCCTGGGGTAATGAGGCACCCACTCGGCTACACGCCAATTATGGGAAAAAAGAGTGGGACGACCACTTCGCCCTGACGCCCGTGGGATCGTTTGAGGCAGGGAAGAGTCCTTATGGTGCCTATGACATGGCTGGCAATGCATGGGAGTGGGTGTTTGACTGGTATGACCATGACTTTTACAAGATGAGTCCTGAGAAAAATCCTATCGGACCGGCCAAGGGAACGGAAAAGGTAGTACGTGGAGGATCATGGTTATACGTGGCAGACTTTATGCGGTCAGCCCACCGATTCAATGCCCATCCCTCGAATCGTCATTTTGGTTACGGTTTCCGTTGCGCCAAGACTCCGTAGCGGCGTCGACAAGCCTTTCCCGGAACAGCGGGGGAGGGGTTCCATCCTTGGGAAGGGGCGGTGCGGAGAGAGAACGTCCGAACGCACGCTTCACCTCTTCTCCAAATGAATCAGTGTGGAGCGGAGGCTGAGCGTCGCCTTTCCCTCTTACGACTTGGAATCACAGCCCCACCATTGTGTTGTTCACTGGTGAAACGACCCCTAGCATGGCTGGGGAATTGATGTCCGTAGAATAGAAAACTCTGTCAGATCGACGAGGCATGTAGCGCTTACAGGAGCAAAAGAACCGCCGATGTCCTCGACGACGGGTGCCAAGCTGGGGTTGAGCCAAGACAAGGCGCAAGGAGGCCGCTGCTTGAGCTTTTCCAGGTTGGGGAGCTTCCCTTCCGTATTGTCTTCGCGGGGAGGAGGAGCGTCGGCGGCTGAGTATCGTTGATGAAGGTGGTCACCGCATATTCGGATAATTGGCCGGAGAGCCGAACAGGTCTTGCAAGGCGGGATCGCCCGCTGTAAACGAGTAGAGGCCGGCCCACCAGACGAAATCACGAAGGATGGATCGGTCTTTTCCGGGGGTAACCAAGTAATAAGCATCTAATAGGCATCGGCGGGAGCATCGCTCCATCCAATGGGGGCTCCCGCTGAATGTCGGACGACGTGGATGCGAAGAGGTTCACTGTGCCACTCGGTGAGATGGTTCTGTGCTCCGTCGGCCGCCCTCGCTGGGTCTTTGACGACCGTCGGAAAGTGGATATCCGGATTTTTCCGGTAATCCGGGATGACGACGAGATAACCGCGGTCGGCTAAGGTCGCACCGACAAACCGGTAATCGTTTTGAGTCCCCTCCGTCCAGCGGCCTCCGGAGAAAAAGACGATCACCTCCCGCGGCTGACTTGGCTTCTGAACCGACGTGCAGAGATCCAGCAGATGCGATGAATTTGGTCCGTACACCCGATCTCGTACGACCGTGATCTCTTCAAAGTGTGTCGGGAGATTGGCAAGGGTGAATGCCGCCGACGAACAGGCCACGAGGATGAGCGGGAAAATCGCCGGCAACATCCAGTGCAGTCGGAGCGGGGCTGTTTATTCGCTTGTCTCGTCTGGATGTCGATTAACCGCATCGTTATGCTGGTCTGTAGATCCTAATGTGTGGCGGCGTGACGGAACACGATTGAATCATAACGCAAGACGTGTGGGGATGCATGACCGAAAGGCTTGGCACTCTGTCTCCGGTCGAGATAGGATTAGCCCGCCCATTATAGCCTGGATGACGTTCGCTTTTTCTGGAGGTCCTGCAATTTCTCATGGCCAATATAACGCGACGTTCTGTTGAACTTCCCAAAACTGCGATTGAAGCATTGCGGCGAGGTGACCTGATCAGAGCAATTACGGCGGTCCGCCGGGAGCAGCAGGTTGGTTTTAAGGAAGCCAAAGAACGGGTAGAACATTACATTGCTGGCCAACCAGCTCTCAAAAAGAAAATGGAAAAAGTGCTGGTCAATGCTCAGCACACGTTTATCCGATGGATGATCGGGGTTGCGATTATCGCGGCTGGTATTGCGTTGGTCGTGGCGTGGAAACTCTAGGACCTCGCACGGTCGAGGAGGAGACGACAAATCCGGCTGTCTCAAGATTCGAAAGCGGTGGGAAGAGCAAGACTGCCATACCGCCGGAGGCCGAGTCCCGAGAATCTCAACGCGGAGACTCCGGCCTCCGGGGGAGGCAGGCTATTCCCGACTTCTTCTCTGACGAGAACGCCGGCTCTCTGCTGCAACGGCAACCCTCTCTGGCGTCCTGGCCTTTATAAGGCTCCAGGAGATCACAACGATCGTCAGCAGCGACGCCACGGCACTGACCGCGAAGACGCCCTCAACAAGACCCTGGATCATTGCCCACCTCCTTTGACATCATTAGACAAGGGCTCCCTTCTTCGTAGGAGTCCAGGGCATCGAAAAAGATTCGCCTGCTTCATCCTCGGTGTGTCTGAACCGGAGGGAGCGCTCATCTAGGCCGGACCCATGCGCGAGCGAAACCGTTCAGTCAGGTAAGGATAGTAGCGAGCTTCTGCGTAGCGGGCGGCGACATCTGTGATCCGTTTCAGCCGTTCTGCTGTGGAAGGGTGAGTGGAGAAAAATCGGGACGTAGCTATTCCTTCCTGTGACTTGAGAGTTGCCAAGTAATCTCTCAGGCCGTTCGGATGGTAGCCGGCCCGGTAGGTGTACTCGATTCCCACAGTGTCGGCCTCGAACTCCATCTCTTTATCAAGTCCCTTCTCGAAGAGCATCTCCGTAGCCGCGTCGATCACATTTGAAAATAGGTTGGGGTCCTTGTTCATCACGCTCAAGCTGAATTCTG
>JANDJK010000066.1 GCA_024330925.1 Nitrospira sp. | reverse complement strand
AACCGACCTGCACTGTCCCCGTTGTGGCTCCTCCTTTATTCGCATGGCTCACCGCACCGGGGTCCTGGAAACGCTTCTTGAGCGCTTCCGCATCTTTCCCTTTCGCTGCCAACTCTGTACCACTCGCTTTCGTACCCATTGGCTAGTCACCCTCACCCACCCTTCCCAAACGGACCGCCGCGAGTATGTGCGCCTAGCTGCTTCTTTTCAGGCCTCCGTACTCACTGACACAAGCCCCCCTATAGAGGGATGGGCAACGGAACTGTCCATGAACGGCTGTACCTTCGAATCCTCGACAACGCTGTCGGTTGGCACACTGCTTGAGCTCACCATCAAACCAGCCTCTATGGAGACACCCATCACCGTGAAAACGGCTGTCATCCGTTCGGTGAGAGAGCGCGCAATAGGCTGTCGCTTTGTCAGCCTTCAGCCGGACGAATGCCACCGCTTGAGTCGAGTGATCCTCAACCTGCTCGTGGGCCAACATATCCAAGCTTTCCATCGGTCTCCTTAGACAAAGATCTTGAGGAGGCCGCCCCCTCATCAAGCGCTAGATAGCCTCTTTGCACGCTGGTTGCGTGCCGGCGACACGATCAGGTTGTCGATTAGGCGCACAGATCCCAAGCGAACGGCTCCTAACAAAATCGCCTTGGAGGTCACCAGAGTCAGCGGCTCCAACGTTAGCGGATCACACACTGCCAAATATTCAATTGTGAACCGTGGCTCTTGCTTAAGCACCGCTGCCATTGTGCTCTGCACCAGAGCGGCCTCGATGACTCCCTTTCGGATTGCCTCGCTGCCAGCCTTGAGACTCTTGTACAACAAGGGGGCAATGGTTCGTTCCTGCTCGGACAAATAGATGTTCCGCGAACTCATTGCCAACCCATCAGGCTCCCGCACAGTTGGACAGATGATGATCTTCACCCCCAGATTGAGATCTTGCACCAACCGCCGTACCAGCAGAACCTGCTGATAGTCTTTTTGTCCAAACACAGCAAAATGCGGTTGCACAATCCTGAACAGTTTTGTCACCACCGTCGCGACCCCCTGAAAATGATGAGGGCGCCGTTCTCCTTCCCACCGCCGAGTAATCTCCGAAACCATCACCACGGTTTGGTACCCCTTCGGATACATTGCTTCCACCGTCGGCTCGAAACAAACGTCCACGCCTTCCGTTCGGCAGAGGGCGTGATCCCGATCGAGCACACGAGGATATCGAGCGAAGTCCTCTGTCGGCCCAAACTGTGTTGGGTTTACAAACACACTGACGACCAACGCATCGGACCGACGACGGCCAGCTCGAATGAGCGACCGATGGCCTTCGTGCAATGCGCCCATCGTGGGAACGAACCCGATGGTGACACCTTGACGTCGCAGGTTTTCACTCCAGGCCACCATCACCTCAGGCCTGCGAATGATTTTCATGCACCAAACCCGGTTGGGCTTCCCGCCCGTGAGCCAAAGCGAAGGGGAGGAGGAGGCGCAAAGAGCCGTACAACAGAGTGGTCCGTCAATTGGTCCACCATCTGTTTCACAGACAGGTTGAGAACTGGATGAACCCAGTCAGCCGCTACTTCACTCAGCGGCAACAAGACGAACCGACGATGCGCAAGGCGAGGGTGGGGGATGATCAAGTCCGGCTCTTGTACGACACGACGTCCATAAGCCAACAGATCCAAGTCGAGGGTCCTCGGCCCTCCTCTGTGATCCAGATCACGCCCGAGCGCCCGTTCGATCTCGCGTAAGAACGAGAGGAGGTGTCGAGGCGAGAGCATGCAATCCAATGCAACCACCCCATTAAGAAACCATCCATCCCCCGGATCCGTTCCATCGGAGACTGGTTCAGTTTCATAGAGTGAAGAGACTCCCATGACCTGTGAAGAGGGCAAGAGGCTGAGCAACGTCACAGCCCGGCAACAATAATCGAGCCGATCGCCGATATTCGACCCCAAGCCAATATAGACGGTTTCTGACACGTCACCCCTCCCTCACCCTCATGCCCCTTCTCAACCGACCGATCACCGTTGACTGACGCTTGACACCCAATAAGGCACTCAGAATCCCACGCTCCTTATTCGCTCGACTGCCTCAGCCAATCGTTCCTTGGGTGTGCACAAGGTCATTCGGATGTACCCTTCTCCAGGGGCACCGAACCCATTGCCCGGTGTGGTCACAATCCCCGCTTTTTCGAGCAAATGAGCTGTGAAGGATGTGGACGTATAGCCCCTCGGCACCGTCACCCAGACATAAAATGCAGCAGCGGGGGGATCCACCTCTAACCCCAATCGTTTCAGCCCGGGCACCAACGTGTCACGCCGTTCTTGGTAAATTGTTCGAATGCCATCCGTCACCGAGTCATCCAAACCAAGGGCTGTCGTCCCCGCAACCTGAACGGCCTCAAACACGCCGGAGTCTAGATTACTTTTGACTTTCCCCAGCCCCGCTAAGATTTCTTTGTTCCCCACCGCAAAGCCAATCCGCCACCCCGTCATGTTGTACGTCTTCGACAACGAGTGGAATTCCACCCCCACATCCTTGGCCCCGTCCACCTCAAGAAAACTGGGTGGCCGTGTCCCATCGTAATAAATCTCAGAATAGGCGGCATCGTGGCAGACGATGATACGATGCTCCCTCGCAAACTCCACCACGTGCTTGAAATACTCCTTGGTCATCACCACTGAGGTGGGATTGTTCGGCGAATTCAGCCACATGAGTTTGGCCTTTTGGGCGATCTCCTTGGGAATGGCGCCCAGATCCGGCAAAAACCCATTGGCTTTGGTCAACGGCATGATATACGACACACCGCCGGCAAAACTGGTCCCAACAGAATAGACCGGATAGCCTGGGCTTGGAACCAAGACCACATCGCCTGAATCCACAAAGGCCAGGGGCACATGACCAATGCCTTCCTTCGAACCAATCAAGGTGAGTACTTCATCCATTGGATTCAGCATGACATTGAACCGCCGTTTGTACCAATCGGCGACAGCGGCGCGGAACGCCAGCATGCCTTCATAGGACGGGTATTGATGATGTTTGGGATTCTTAGCAGCCTGGGCCAGGCTGTCGATAATGGGAGAGGGAGTCGGCAGATCAGGATCGCCAATCCCGAGGTTAATAATATCTACTCCTTTGGCAATCGCCTCCTGCTTCATCCTATCGATTGCGGCAAAGAGGTAGGGCGGCAGGGTCTTAATGCGAGTTGCCGGTTCTATTGGAAAACTTCCCATTGGTTTCTTCTCCTTTGCTGAACTGTCTTAGGCTGTCGTTGCCGCCGGTAGGCTACTGCAGGTTCACGGTGGGAATCAATGTGGCCTTGTCAGAAGATGGCCGATCAAGCGGTCAGCCATGGCATGGAGCTGCGCCAAGTGAGGGAGCGCAGCGACTTTTACCTGTTGCACAGAGAGACCGGCCCGTGCAAGGTCGCTGGTACAGTGCCAACACAAATTGTCAATACCAACTTCATCCATCTCCAAGTGAAACAACAGACCGTACGCACAGTTTCCAAAACGGAACGCTTGGAGCGGCGCGATATCCGAACCCGCTAATGGCACACAGCCGTCGGGCAGGTCAAACACCTCACCATGCCATTCCAACACCTCGAACGAGTCGGGGAACCTGCTGAATACTGGATCTTGTGCGGCTTGGGCGGTCATCCGGATCCTCGTCATCCCAATTTCCGGCACCTTGCCCGATCGAACCACCGCACCCAGCGCTTTGGCCATGAATTGACTGCCAAGGCACACACCAACCACCGCTTTGCCGGACAACAGCGCGGATCGGATGAAGTCGGTTTCTTCAGCAATCCAGGGATCGGCGTCATTGACCGACATCGGTCCACCCATAATGATCAGGAGATCACCTGCATCGCGGGGAAGGCCATCAACAGGAACCAGCCACGGCTCCAACGTGACGCCTCGCTTCGCAAGCGACGATGCAAAGGCGCCCGGTCCTTCGAAAGACACATGCTGAAGACAGACGGCTCGCATTTTTCGTCAACATTGCTGCTCGGCGGAACATCGCCGCTCAGCGGATTGACATCTAATCACAAGACCCGTACAGTTTTCCATCGCAAGCCCATATTGAGCAAACGTCCCTGGTCCTCTTGCGGTCAACGGTGCACGAAACGCACGGATTACCAGAGAGAGGTCGTATCGTGCCGCCGATCCTTCGAGCCATTCATGCCGACATCACCACCCTGCACGTTGACGCCATCGTCAACGCCGCTAACGAGTCGCTACGCCCCGGCGGGGGAGTCTGCGGAGCGATCCATCGTGCTGCAGGGCCCGCGCTGGCTGAGGAATGTCGCCGGCTCGGCGGCTGTCGAACCGGTGATGCCAAGATGACAGGAGGCCATCGGCTTCCCGCCCGCTACGTCATCCATACAGTCGGTCCTGTGTGGCAGGGGGGACAACACGGTGAAGCGGAGCAACTGGCGTCCTGTTATCGACGATGCATCGAACTGGCTGCCGCCAACGGCATCAGCAGTATTGCCTTTCCCAGCATTAGCACCGGCATCTATGGATACCCTATCGAAGAAGCGGCTGCTATCGCCGTCACCACTGTCCATTCGTCATTGGCCAACGCACCAGCTGTTCAAGAAGTGATCTTCTGCTGCTTTTCTCTTCGCGACTTGGCAGTGTATCAACAGGTGATGGGTCGGATGTGATCATTGTTGTGGCATAAACCACCCTCATCGCAGTTCGGCAATCCATCGTCCGTTCCGTGGTTTTCTGCCATTTGACCATAGTCGAGCGTTGCCAGGGAGCTTGTCGTGATGTCTGTTGCTGTTTCATTCTCCCTAGCTGTCCCCTTCTCTGTACGCTAGAATGAGTCTATGCAGCACGCAATCAAAACAGGAGAAGACATCCGATGGCTCATGACCCACACGGGGGGGTTCCGCTCCGGCTATGTCACAGAAGTTCACATGTCCAAACGGCGCCTCTTCGACGAAGAATCAGGACGGGATATTCCCGCAGGCACCACGGTGTCGGTCACCATTCGGTATCCCATGGAGGGAACCATTCGTGTCGCAAAACTCACCATGACAGGCGTTACGGACTTCTCCTTACTGGAGCAGGAAGGAGTGGACTGCTCTTCGCTCGATGTTATCCAGGCCGAATACGGCGGAGGGCGACTGCGATTTTGGTTTGATCCGCAAGGCGAATTGTACATTGTCTGCGAAGAGGCCCTGTTTCAGGAGGTCTCATTTCCGCTCGCTGCATCTAATCCTCTTGCTGAATTGGTGCGCTGGACCTTTCAAGGGCAAGCAGCCGAAGGCCCCACCATTCAATGGCTGCTCGATCATCTGGACGAAGCCGGTCTCCCTTGCTTTTGGACATCAGTCCCTCGCGACTCAATGGTTCATCCAGCTATCATATGGGAGGGAGATTTGATCCCCGCTGGTCGCCATGACACTCATAGCGCCAACAAAGTGCGGGTGATGGCCTACAAACCGCGTGCGGAACAGGGATTCGGCTTGATGCTGCGGATCCTTGGCTCACAGGACCGAGCGGTACGTCGTATTGTAGAAACCTTAGCCTGTCACATCACCCAGACATTTGAAGGCCATTGTCTGGTTGGAACGACCCTCATTCCTGGACACGAGTGGGAAAACTGGTTGAGAAAGGATGAGGGGACAGAAGCTATCACAGGGGAAAAGGGCTGACGAGGCTAGTGAACCGCCTCGTGTGAATACCGACCATTCCCGTTTGAATAACCGGCTACTCCCTTCTGATACGCGCCTGCGTTGTAGGTTGTTCCCGCAAGGCAGCCGTCGTACTTTTGATCGTTCTTTCTATTGACACACTCCACCAGAGCCCAGAGGCGGAATGGATTGACTTTCTGTTTACGGGCAACCAGCAGAGACGTCCCTTCCAAAACCGTGTTGAGTGACAAATCGGTTCTCCATCCCAAATGTTTGGTTAGAGGTGATAACGCCCGCTCAATCGCATTGATAACCTTGTTTCCGTTGCTGAAATGATTCAGCATGACGATACGACCCCCAGGACGACAAACACGGATCATTTCATTGACGACCTTACGATAATCTGGCACTGCCGTAACAACATACGCTGCCACCACGGTGTCAAAACTGTTGTCTTCAAACTCCATAGCTCCTGCATCCATGCGATAGAGCTCCACATGCGACAGGTGCAACGCTTTAATCCGTTCTTTGGCTTTGGCCAACATCCCCTCAGACAGATCGATCCCCACAATGCGACAATGGTGTGGATACATGGGAAGCGCGAGACCAGTCCCCACACCAACCTCCAACACCCGCTCGCCGGGCTGCACATTCAAGTTCCGAATAGCTGACTCTCGTCCTTCTTGAAAAACCCTGCCAAACACATGGTCGTAGAATCCAGCATAGGTTGTATAGACTCGTTCAATCTTGTCACGATCCATCGTTCCCTCCAAGCCTCGGACGATGGGCGTCGCATTTCCGGAACGACGCCACGCAACCAGACACTGCTCTGGATCTGTGAGGGGGAAACCCTCAAGGCGGGAAATCGATGATAACACGAGAGACCCGCCCACCCTGCAAAGCGGGGCATACTCTAGCCAAGTCCCCCAAGCGAGTCAATAAACTTCTTCGCTCCTTGGCCATTGCCCAGGTGTATCCCCCATAGTTCCCTTTCAAGTCGGGAACCTGTCAGGCTCTAGCGCTCTTGATCCTCCGCCAACTGCTATGGGATGGTATCACCGCTATCACATCGTCATGGTTATCGCCGGTTTGTTCGCCAGCTTCCTGTTCATCGGTTTGGTCTTAGCAGATTGGCTGTACTTCGTCCGCCTGACTCCCGACGCCATTCGATATGGATGCCGTGTCGCCAGCAGTCAAGACCAATGGGTCGTCGATACTCTGGGAACCGTCCATGCCTGTTTTGGCACCGAGAGGCTGCTGAGACTGCCCCACGGCGTGGCGCGGTTCTATCCCGACCACGCCGTTATCGCAATACGCCCCCGATATCGATGGGGCGCGCTGGGCTTCCGCACCGCATGGCCCCTCAAAGGCCTGATCCACCTTTCGCTCGGCGAGCAGGCCCTGACAGCATTGTGTGTCAAACGCATTCCCTGGTCGTCAGCCTTGATCACCCTGCTGTGGTTTGCAACAGTGTTGATTGGGACACTAGCTTTTGTCGTCATCTATGCACAAGACGGGGGGTTTTCTTCCCTTCAAGGCACATTGTTAGGCATCGGCCTCGTCGCCGGAGCCGCACTCGTGCTGATCATGGGCCTTGTCACTGTCATCCTGTCGTATCGATTAGAAAACGGCCGCCTAACCAAAGTGTACGAGGAGTTGCGAGAAACCCTCGAACGCTGGCCCTCGGTGGACCGTCACTCCGACTCCTCACTCCGTTAGCGAAACAAATTTAAAAACTGGTCATAGTCAGCTGGCAAATCCAAGGACGCCCGATTGCGCACCAAACCAGTGATGATGCCACGATGTTTCTTGGCAAGACCAGACCGCTCGAAAGCCTGCCGAAATAGTTCCCACTGCGCGACAGGATCGACGAGAGCGCGACACCGTTCCTCTTCAGGCAACGCTCGGACAGCAGCTATCAGAACCCGGACTGCTTTCTCAACACTGTCGTAGGGCGGGGCCAGCTTGAGCCGGCCATAGAACGTCTCGAGATGGCGTCGAAATTCTTCCGCGAGAGACTGACTGGGATCGGGCACAGAGCTCATGATTGTTTTGTCACAGCTCTGAGGGGAAGCGGGGTCCAGGTCGCGCCAGCATCAGTAGATCGATAGAGGCCGCTGCCATTCGTCCCCGCATAGAGGGTGTGGTGGTCTGTTGGCGCCAGCACCAAGGCCCTGATATTGAGCGTCGCAAGCCCTTGATTCATCGCTTGCCATGTATGGCCTCCATCGGTACTTTTCCAGACCCCAGCCGGACCGCCTAGGTACAACACTGTGGGGTCAGAGGGATGGAGCACAAGGCAACAGACAAACGGATCCGGCAATGCTTCGCCAATCCGTTCCCAGCGATCACCCTTATTTGTGGAATGGAAGAGCCCCTTGGTCGTGCCGGCGTACACAAGATCGGGATTAATGTGATCAATTGCAATAACATTGACCCCCAAAGCCATGGCCCCCATCAATTCCGTTTCCGGAATCAACCCGTTATTGATCTTTGTCCAGTTCATCCCGCCATCATCGGACCGATAGATCCCACCCGTGGTACCGGCGTACAGCACCGCTGGTTCCTGGGGGTTGATCGCCAGCGATGTCACGATGTGGACTTCTTTCATGCCATTCATTCGTTCTTCCCACACTCGGCCCGCATCTTTGGTATAGAACACACCGACGGTAGTCGCCGCATAGATGACCTCATTCATCACTGGATGGAACACGAATTGGTTGACGAACGACACATGCTCTTTCAGTCCCACATTATGCGGAAGCCACCGTTGCCCTCCGTCCGGACTCTTGTACACCGCGTCACCCATCGTTCCAGCATAGACGGTGGCAGGTAGGAGCGGATCAATGGCCAGCGTCGTCACCCGCCTCGCGCTGAAACTCGGAAACCGCTCCCACGTGGTTCCCCCATCACGCGACTTGTAGACCGCGTCGTTGGTGGCAACGTAGAGGATGTTGGCATTCTTGGGATGGAGCGCAATCGACACGATGGATTCACTGTCTTTCTGACAGCCGAGCTGCCAGCCAAGGAAGAGGATCACGAGCGGCACGCCCGTTTTTCGAACGAAGGAACGGACTCTCATGGTCGCCATGGCATGATGCAACAGACTGAACCACAGCGGTCAGAAGAGAGTCAAGGCGGATCGCAGAACCATCAATGTCGAGGTTTTTGCTCGCGCGGCCGGAGGGGGCGGAAGATGAGAGGCAACGTGATAGGCACAAGAAGCCAACCAATAAGGCCATGGATACATCCGAGCTAAACGCAAACCTGACCAGAACTCCATGGCAGGATACGAACGATCAGTATTGCCAACAATCCCCGACGGCACCGGATGCTAAGACGTCAGAATAGCCATGATCCAGCCCCGGTCCTCAAAGAAACACAGGACAGAGACACATCGAGTGGCCTCTCTTTGACATCGAATCAGTGACGAAGATCGCTTGCGATAGCCGGAGAAAGGGCTTGATTGACGCCCTTTCTCAAATGGTTTCGTGTAGCGATCTCCGTTTAGCCTCTCCTCCGGTGGACACCGCACAGTTCCCTGGCTGCGCCGTAACCTGTAGCAGCGGTCTTGATCAGCGTCGACAAATGCAACCACGACGCAGGCGAGGGGATCGCTCACCTGAACAGTGCGCGCTCCGGCCTGTGATCTAGCCTGATAGAACACCGTGCTCTCGACCTCCGCCAACGCCACCTGCTCAACCCCGACCTCATCCAGCACCATGCTTGATTCCATGGCTCATGCCGCACCGCAATTAACGATCAGCGTGACGAACAGGGCAACATCGTGCTGCCCCGTGCCGGTCACCAACTCCAGCCCGATCCCATTACAGGCAGCCGCACCCGATCCTCTTGCCAGCACAGCGGAAGACGACTGACTCTCGTGGTCACTGAGGCTAACAGCCCACCCTCCACTCAATTGACGACGATCTCAATGCTCTCTATAACTGCTGAACGATTCGTTCGGCATAGCCGGTCAACTCGACGTACCCCTGGCCACGGATCGGTCGGCCCTGCTTGGTTCCTGTCACCAAGACTGCTCCTTCCCAATAGGTCACCGCGACACTGCCGCCAGTTTGGAGCTCCTGATCCGCCAATAAAGGAGTCACCTCCACCGTGAGATCCAGCGAGGGGACCGCCACGCGCCATCGGGCAGGGTACACGGCCTTGCTCTTCGGGCTGGTCCAGGTTGCGGTTGAGGTAATCGTAAAGTCGCGGAGGGGGAGATGCCGGGCCCGCCCGTCCGGAGGGACCAGGGTCCCGCTGGAGGCGGGATCGGAGGATCCATCGCTCCGGCGCATACGATAGAGCATCAGCTCGCTGCCATCATCCAGTTGAAGACTGAACCAATCCCACCCGACCAGGTCCGCGCTCAAATCGGTTGAACTGAACTCGTGGTCCATCCAACTGAGCCCCGTCACCTCTAACCGCTCTGCGCCGACAGTCACGGTTCCGCTCGTCTCCAGCCTCGTAAACGAATAGTAATGGGAGGCCTGTCCCTCGGCCTGCCCCTTGCGACTGGTTCCATCGAGACCATGAACGACTGGGGGTTTGGCCGGCTGAAGGGTAAGTGACAAGGCGAGGTGGTCCGTTTTAGCCACGAGACTGTGCGGTCCGGAAGCCACGGCCGGCATCTCGGCCAGCCAATCGTCGATCCACACACGAAGCCGAGACTCGTCAGCGCCGGCCTTCCCCAATCCAGCACGGCTCACCTTCTCGGCGAAATGAAACCGACCGTTGGCGAGATCGGTCAAGGCAAAGTGGGCAAAATACAACTGAGTGAGGGACCACTGGGACGGCTGGGTCTTGACGTCCTCCGGCGGAATGCCCCGGCGAAAGAACGTGAGTTCAAACCCGAACGTCCGCCCGTTTTGAGCTCGCAAGTGGCCCGTGTAGTACCACCATTCGGTGCGGAACTCCGGATGCGCCCCATGGTCTCCGGGGAAGTCAAAGCGATAGCCGGCTTGGGCCTGTTTGAACGATGAGGAGGCTGGGGGAGCCTCTCCCGCCTGGAGACCATCGCCAGCCGACCACACGGCCAGGCATACGACCAGGCTGACGGCAAGGAGCAGGGGCGGCACACCGAGGCCGCCGATCCCCATGGACCGCAGTGGGAGTCGAAACACTGACCATGATTCAAAACGAATCACATCGTGACTTATAACACGGGGAGAGGAGCCCAACCAAATCGGCCGAGGTTCGAACAATAATGAAACATGGTAATGAAGAGGCCCGGAGCGACCCTCCTTCGGCGGCGGACGGTCCGTTGACAATTTTCACGACTCTCGGCTATCGTGACTCACACGCTATGAGAACAGACCGGGAACCCAAGCCAGTGAATCCTGCTTCCTCATGGAGGGGGGAAACTTTTTTGATTCCTGATCGGCTTCCGGTGTTCCCTTTGCCGAATACCGTTTTGTTTCCAAGAACTTATCTTCCCCTTCACATCTTTGAACCACGCTATCGCCGGATGGTGGCCGATGCGGCCAAGGGCGACCGGTGCATTGCCATGGCCCTGCTCAAAGACGGATGGGAGGCGGACTATTACGGCAACCCGGCCATCTATCCCACCCTGTGCATCGGACGTCTCGCGAGCGTCCATCCCTTGCCGGATGGCCGATCGAATATCATGCTCCAGGGGCTCATCCGCTGCGAAATCGAACGCGAACATTTCGAGAAGCCCTATCGGGAAGCCACCGTTCGCCTGAAACCGGAGGCGGCGGACAAAGGATTGCCGCCGGAGGTTCGCCGCGCGTTAATGGACATGTTCGAGCGATTCCTCCAAACCAGAGAAGACGGCGCAACGTGGCAAAGACTCTTCCGCACCGAAGTCAGCGACGAAATCCTCGTCAATACGCTCTGCACCTATTTGGAATGCACGCCGTTGGAGAAGCAATTTTTGCTCGAGGCGGACGGGCTGCTCCAGCGAGTCCGGCGTCTGAACGATCTCATTCAATTCATGCTGCATGATCGGCAGGGGTCAAAGGGCTGGGAATAGATGGAACGGGCCGTTGCGATCGAGGTCAACCGGCTGTCCAAAGCCTACGGCGCCCACCAAGCCGTGTCCGACCTGTCGTTTCACGTGTACGCCGGGGAGATCTTCGGTCTGTTGGGACCGAACGGCGCGGGCAAGAGCACGACCCTGCGCACCCTCATCACCCTGCTACATCCGACCTCCGGCACCGCGTCCATTTTCGGCCATGACACGGTGCGAGAAGCGGATACCGTGCGGAGGCTGATCGGCTATGTCCCCCAAGAACGGGCGATCGACCGGTTCTTAACGGGGCGCGAGCATTTACAGTTGCTCGGCGCGCTCTATCATCTAACCAAAGAAGAAGCCG
>JANDJK010000065.1 GCA_024330925.1 Nitrospira sp. | reverse complement strand
CCCGTCTCCAACTTCAACTGTTGGTTGAACTCCAAATCGCTCGCTTGCCAGATGGCAGATATGTTGCCAGGTTCGTGGCGTTCCGTCGCTCACATTGTAGACTTCCCCCGGAACCCCTCGTTCGAGGGCAGCCAGACAAATGTTTGCCAGGTCTTCCACGTGAATCAGGTTGACATATTTGCGTGATGGGCCGACACGTCCTTGCTTGATCCAATGGAGAGGATTGCGACCTGGACCATAGATGCCGGCAACTCGTAACACAATTGCTTGACAAGACATTCTGAGCCATTCCTCACCTTGTACGCGAGGTTTTTTAAGATCCAGTGGCGCAGTCTCATCGATCCATGGAGGAGGGTAGGTGCATGGCCAAATCGTGTGATAGGCCGAGGTACTGCCGAGAACCACCAGACGGTGGGCGATCAGATTCATGACCGTGGCAAATTCCTGAACAAGTTCTAGCGGTTCGGCTGGAAAACACCAGAGGAGATCGCACAGAGGAGGGAGATTGCGCCACGTTGTCCGATCTTCAAGATCAAAACGAAGTCGACGATCCAACGGGACAAAATCAAGGCGGTGCCGCGGGGTTCGGCTGGCTGCGAGCACGATCCGACCACGGGCGGTTCCTTTCTCATACACGAGTCGGCCTGTATAGCCGGCTCCCAAAATGACCAATGGTCGGTCGGTCTCTGTAGCCATGTCCGCTTGCTTCATCGGTCGCCCATCTTGCTCACAAGCAAATGAGAAAAACAACTGAGCGTGTTTCGTCTTTTGCAAGTCGTGTTTCAGATTGCCGGGCAGTCGCTTACCGACTAGGACGACACATGCGAGCAGTCTTCTGTGACATGGTAAGATCGGCGTCATGTCCCTCTCGCAGTTCCATCCCCTGATTGCCCATTGGTTTGTCTCGCACATCGGCGAGCCGACCGACGTGCAACGTAAGGCGTGGCCCGCCATTCGATCAGGCTCGGATGTCTTGATCGCCGCGCCAACTGGATCGGGCAAGACACTTGCTGCGTTTCTCTCGTGCATCGATCAATTGTTCCGGCAAGCCCTCGCCCGTGAGTTAGACGACCGGACTCAAGTGCTGTATGTCTCGCCGCTCAAGGCGCTGAGCAACGATGTGCAGAAAAATCTTCAGAAGCCGCTGGCCGAGATCGGTCAAGCCGCCTTGCAGGAAGGACTGCTCATGCCGGATCTGCGAGTACTGGTCAGAACCGGCGACACGCCGGTGACCGACCGCCAGCGGATGCTCAAGCGGCCTCCCCATATTTTGGTGACGACGCCGGAGTCACTGTTCATTCTGCTCACGGCGGATAAAAGCCGTGCGATGCTCCGCACAGTCCGTACCGTGATCGTGGATGAAATCCACGCCGTGGCACCGACGAAACGGGGTGCCCACTTGGCCCTCTCGTTGGAACGGCTGGACGACTTGATCGGGACCAGACCGCAACGGCTTGGCCTCTCGGCCACCCAAAGACCGATCGAGTTGGTCGCGCGGTTTTTGGTGGGATGTCGAAACAAGGGAGAGGTTGAAGAACTTCCCTGCACGATCATCGATGTCGGTCATCGGCGGGAGATGGATCTCGCTGTGGAAGTGCCCAAGGATGAGTTGAGCGCCGTGGCGACCAACGCAATTTGGGCGGACGTCTATGATCGCCTTGCCGACCTCGTTCGACACCATCGATCGACCTTGGTCTTTGTGAATACGAGACGACTAGCCGAGCGGGTCGCCCATGCGTTGGAAGAGCGACTTGCCGATCTGGGGCCGGATGTCGTTGCGGCGCACCATGGCAGCCTGTCGCGGGCGATCCGTCTTCGAGCCGAAGAACAGTTGAAGGCCGGCACGACACGGGTGGTGATTGCGACGGCGTCTCTGGAATTGGGCATCGATGTGGGAACCGTGGATCTCGTCTGTCAAATCGGCTCACCCAGGGCCATCGCGACATGCCTCCAACGAATCGGGCGGGCCGGCCATTGGGTCAAGGCGACTCCCAAAGGACGACTCTTTGCCCTGACGAGAGATGACCTGGTGGAGTGTGCGGCGCTGGTGCGGGCCATTCGACAGGACCTGCTCGATCGAATTGAAATCCCTGATACTCCGCTCGATATCCTGGCTCAACAGATCGTGGCCTCAGTCGCCACCAGATCCTGGACTGAAGAAGAGCTGTTTACCCTCTGCCGTCGCGCCTTTCCCTATCGCAACTTGACTCGTTCCGCATTTGATCAAGTCGTCCGCATGTTGGTTGACGGCATTGCGACCAAGCGGGGAAGGGGACAAGCATATCTCTTCCACGACCGGATCAATGGCCGGCTGAAGGCACGGCGTGGCGCCAGATTGGCCGCCATCACCTCAGGAGGCGCTATTCCTGAAACGGCGACCTATCAAGTCATCGCCGAACCGGACGGGACGGTGGTGGGGTCGGTGGATGAAGATTTTGCCGTGGAAAGTCTTGCCGGCGACATCATGTTGCTGGGTAATACATCGTGGCGCATCAAGGGGATCGAATCAGGCAAGGTGCGCGTTGAAGACGCGCAGGGAGCGCCGCCGACCATTCCCTTCTGGCGGGGTGAGGCTCCCTCTCGTACGGCAGAACTGTCGGCTGCCGTTTCTGAACTGAGGCGAGACCTTGAGACTCAGTTGATTGAGCAAAAGGCGCTGGAATCGAACCACCATGGAGGAAAAGGAGCAACAGAGGGAGCCCACTCGTTCAACCCAGCCCCCCTCGTCCTTCAATGGCTCAAACAGGAATGTGGTCTGAATGTGAGAGGGGCGCAACAGATGGTCGAATATGTGTTGGCCGGACGGGCCGTGCTTGGCACCGTCCCGACGCAAGAGACCATCGTGGCCGAACGGTTCTTTGATGAAAGTGGGGGCATGCAGTTGGTGATTCATGCGCCGTTCGGCGGTCGGATCAATCGAGCCTGGGGCTTGGCTCTCCGCAAACGATTTTGTCTGACCTTCGATTTCGAGCTGCAAGCGGCGGCGACGGACAACGGGATCGTCATTTCGCTTGGCGAGCGGCACAGTTTCCCGTTGGAATCGGTCTTTGGTTATGTCCATTCATCGTTCGTCCGGGACGTGCTGATCCAGTCTCTCTTGCCGTCGCCCATGTTCATGACCAGGTGGCGGTGGACCGCCGGCCGAGCCTTGGCTCTGCTCCGATTTACACAGGGCAAGAAAGTGCCTCCGCACATCCAACGGATGAAGGCGGAGGATTTACTGGCGGCTGTCTTCCCCGATGCGCTGGCTTGCCAGGACAATATGGTCGGCGAACGGACCAGGCAGATTCCCGATCACCCGCTGGTTCGAGAGACCTTCAACGATTGCCTCACGGATGCGATGGATCTGGAGGGCTTGCACACCATCCTCCAGCGAATCGAACGGGGTACCATCCGGTGCGTGGCGGTGGATACGCCGGTTCCGTCGCCCTTTTCGCACGAGATCTTAAATGCCAACCCCTATGCGTTTCTCGACGATGCGCCGTTGGAAGAGCGGCGGGCCCGCGCCGTGGAACTCAGGCGGACCCTTCCACCAAACTTGGCCGGAGCGATCGGCGCGCTTGATCCCTCGGCTATTGACTTGGTGGTCCGGGAATCCTGGCCCGTCGTGCGTGATGAAGATGAACTCCACGATGCGCTGCTGACGTTGGTCTGGGTGCCGGATCCGATTCCTGCTGAGTGGATGCCCTATGTCTCTGGCTTGCTCACAGCTTGTCGTATCGTTCGGCTGGCCCCCCCGGCTTCTTCTCTCTTACGTCCGCAAGTAACCGGCTGGGTGGCGGCTGAGAACCGAGATCGGATTGACCGATGGTTGGCCGGGCAAGACGAAACGGTGTTGGATGCGATCGTTTTGGGCTGGATGGAGAGCATCGGACCGACGACCGTAAAGGAGTTGGCCGATCGACTGGGTTTTTCAGTTGGGCCGGTGGAACAGGCCATGGTCCGTTTGGAACAGGCTGGGCAGGTGCTCAGAGGGATATTTCGGTCTTCGTCGTCCAACGGTGTTCGAGCTGGCGAATGGTGTCATCGCCGTCTTCTGGCTCGTATCCATCGCTTGACGGTCGGATGGTTGCGACGGGAGATCGAGCCGGTCACGGCGGCGGACTTCATGCGGTTTTTGTTGCGATGGCACCATGTTGCTCCGTCGGCTCGTCTGCATGGCGAAGCGGGGCTGTTGGAGATTATCGGGCAACTGGCCGGTTTTGAAGCACCGGCCTCCGTGTGGGAGTCGCATGTGTTGCGCCTGCGACTGGCCCGATATGAGCCGGAGTGGCTGGATCGACTCTGTTTGAGCGGTGCCGTGGCCTGGGGGCGCCTTTCTCTTCATGACAGACTCTTGTCCGGTCATGACGCAACCATTGCAACCAGGCGGACTCATGGCATCGTGTCCACCAGTGCCACGCCGATCAGCCTCTTTCCCCGGGAAGAGGGAGACTGGCTGCGGGCTGCCGTGCAGGGTGGGAGAGAGCCGGCAGGGGATCGCCCCGCTAATGGGCTCAGTGAGGTAGGCCGAGCCATCCTGACTGTGCTCCACAAGCGAGGGGCCTGCTTTTTTGCCGACTTGGTGCGGGCAACCGGTGCCTTACCCAGCGAGGTGGAACAGGGGCTGTGGGAGCTGGTGGCCGCCGGGCTCGTCACAGCCGACGGGTTCGACAACCTGCGTGCCTTGATCGATCCGCACCGGCGACGGGGTGAAGGACGGGCGAGAGGTCATCGTCCTCGTCACGCGAGCGGGAGGTGGTCTTTGTTATGGTCGAGGGACCCAGGTTCTGGGGCAATCGATGGCCAAGGGCTGAGAGACCGATGGTCTGGATCTGTGGGCGAATCATGGCCGGATGTTCAGAAAGGGGCCGGTGTGGTTGAATCCGTCGCCCGCCGGCTGTTACGGCGCTACGGGGTGGTATTTCGTGATTTGCTGGCGTACGACTCGTTGGCGCTCCCGTGGCGCGATGTGCTGGTTCAGTATCGTCGGATGGAAATGGCGGGAGAGATTCGCGGCGGCAGGTTCGTGACCGGTTTTGTCGGCGAGCAGTTTGCGTTGCCGGAGGCGGTGGAAGCGTTACGGGCGCTCCGAAAGATGGCAGAAGACAATGAGCAGATGATCAAACTGTCGGCCTGCGATCCCCTGAACTTGACCGGTGCCATCCTTCCCGGTCCTCGCGTGCCGGCTGTGACGACAAACTTTGTGATTCTGCGAAACGGCGTTGTGGAGCGGGTCATCAATGGGGGAGAGCGGCAACGGGCACGCGAGCGGCAGGTGGTTGTTCCGCTGTCCTACTGATTGGCCGGGATTGCCAACAGAGGACAACGGGCTCCTCGCAACACCCGCTCCGTTGTACTCCCTCGCAACATGTCCAGCAACGAATCATGCCCGCTTGTCACCATGACGATCAAATCCACGTCGAAATCTTCTCCCATGCCAAGGATCACGTCTACGGTGTCTCCATGGCAAATCATGGAGCGCCACACAAGCCCCTTCCTCATCGGATAGGTGAGGTCCGGCGCCGTCTCGGCCCTCCCGACGTGGATCAAGAGACCGGTTAATCGTTCGCATCCCAGCAAGGCAGCGAGGTTGGCGGTCAAGTCCACGGCTGCTTGAGGATTGGGCCGTTCATGAACCGGGATCAGCACGCGACGGAGCGAGATGGCCCCGCTTTCCTTCGAGACAAATCCTTCCACATGCATTGGAATGAACAGGGTTGGCACGCGGCTCCCTCGTGCGACCGGCTCGGCCACGGCGCGATGTTGCCAGCGATCGAGGCCGTCATACTGATGTGTTGCCATTATGAGCAGATCGGCGGGATGCTCAGAGAGGTGATGAAGCAGGGCCTCCGTCGGATTTTTCGCAACGGCGCGGAGTTTTATCACTGCCAACCCTGATCGTGCCAAGTCCTCTTCACCGGTATGGGGCGGAAGTACCTTCCATCGTTTAAGGATCGGACTGATTCGAGGAAAGTCCTCGAAACCCTCCCGGGTCACATCCGGATCGACGTGCATGACGGACAATTCACCCCTGACCGCGAGTGCGAGTTTCACGGCATGCAATAAGGCCGTGTGGCTGTCGATGGAAAAGTCCGTCGGATGAAAAATCCGCCGAAAAGGCTGTGCTGTTTGGACAGGGGTAGGTGAATCAGTCATTGGGGACCTTTCTGTCGGCGTTAACTATGAGGGATTCGTGGGTTCTCTCAGACCGGCCCATTGTGAAAGAGCCGCCTCGTTGTTGCAAGACAATCCTTCTCAGGTGATGTTGTGCCAGAGCCTTACATCATGAGATTCGAACGAGCCCGGTGTTCCTGGGCCTTACGGTGAGGTACCCAGTCGGCACACCAGCGTCCAGATTCCCTCGTTTACGCTGCCGGGCTCCACCGGACGCTACGGTCCTTCTTGTTTGACCCACGCGATGCGCCCGCCTGTGCCCCTCCGCCCGTCATAATCCGCAAACGCCGTCAGTCGTATCAGTTTGTTCGGACAGTCCACCTGTTTTCGCGCAATGGTCGAATAAAATCTGGTCGGCGGGCGGCTGCCTTGCGTCACGACCCAGTCAATCAATAGGGAAACGGTCCCCCGTCATCCTCTTGCCGGATCGAGTTTCGGTCGACAAAGACCATCCGAAATCCTGGCTCTTGATACCGATCTTCCAGCAACGTCCATTTCGCACGGACCGGCTCACCTGCCAGGACGTTGCCGCGAGTCCGATCACCGGCATGACGCCTGTGATCATTTGCCTCAGTTGATGCGCGGCCTGGGCTGAATCTTGGCCCGCAGTCGATCCCATTGATCTGTGACAAAACTGAATCGGCCCTTTGACGGATAGGGGAACCGGAACGCCACCGGTTCCTCCTGTGGCGGCAGATGGTTCATGTCTCGATACACGTTGACAGGCATTGAATCAGCCGCCAGGTGAAACATCGAACGGTAGCCCAATCCACAGGCAGTGATGTTCAAGAGTTCATGTACGCCGTTTTGTTTTGCTCGATCAATCGCCCGTTGCGCGATGGACCGATAGGAGTAAAACTGCCCCTTGGCCCACTTGTGCCCCCAGTACAACTGTTCGACGGTCATTTTGGCCGGTTTATAGACGACGTGTTCGCCCGTGTACATCGTCCAATTCTCGGTCAGAATGCGGCCGGCTGCCTTGAGTTCCGCGAACTGTCTGGTTCCGGGATAGGGAGTCATGATGCGCCAGAGAGCCCCGGCCAGGCCCATGCGGGTGGCCCACTCGGCGGTCCGCTCGAAATCATAGACGTCTTCATGGTCCAGGCCGCAGATGAAGCCGGCGTGGATGTCGATGCCGTGGTCATGGATGCGGCGGATCATGTCTTCATACAGCTTGGCTGAATTTTGTTTGTTGACCGATTTCAACGAGTCCTGATTGATCGACTCCAACCCCATGAACATCGCGGAACAGCCGGCCTCCTTGAGTGTTTTGAGCAATTCGGGATGGCGGGCGATGTAGGTTGCGCTCATCTGGCTCATCCATTTTTTCCCCAGCGGCTTTAAGGCCAGGCAGAGCTCTCTTGTATAGACCGGGTCGGAGAGCAGATCGTCGTCCCAGAACATGACCATAGGACCGGACATCTGTTCGACCAGTTTGACCACGTCGGCAGGAGGTTTTTTTCGAAAGCCGTACTGGCCACCTCCGAGCGCTAAATGGATCGAACAAAAGGTACAGCGGTAATTACAACCTCGGGTAGCGGTCAGGGCATGTCGAAACATATAGCCCTGCGGCAAAAGGTCCCATCGAGGCGGCCGTTCATCCCACTTCTCGACCATGTAGGGCATGACGTAACGGGGTTGTAGTTTGCCTTTTTTGAAGTCATGCAGCAACCGCGGCACCGTTAATTCGCCTTCCCCGACTACGATAGCATCTGCATGGGGTTGTGCCTCATCTGGCAACGTGGAAGGATGGATCCCCCCCAGTACTACCTTGGCCCCGCGCTCGCGGAACAGTCTGGCGACTTCATAGGATCGAACGGCCACGACCGTCGTCACGGTGATAAAGACCAGATCATAATCTCGTTCAAAATCAATGGGGCCGACCAACTCGTCCTGGATCTCAATGTCCCATTCGTCTTCCGGGATCAAGGCGGCCAGGGTGGGGAGATTCAGATTGGGTGTACGAAAGAGTTTCCAGACCGAATCCCACTTTTGATCCTCAGGGTGGGGAATGATCAGGCCGATTTTATGCCGTCCCATACGTTCCCTCCTTGCGATGTGATGATATGGTGCGTGATGACATGGCGATGGACTGATGGTATGCCGGTTTGGTGCTCCTATCGATTCCAGTAGTGGTGTTGAAACGGCTTGCTCTTGCCGAATCGTTGTCCCATTGCTCGTTCTGCCGTCCGAAGACTGCGATCACGGCACGACATTCACTGAGCCGAACCGGGAAATCGATCATGTGGAACGAATCTTCAGAGAGAGGCCGGTAGGTCAAAGTGGAACAGGCGGCTTGCCGTCGCGAACGGCGGAAGCAAGAACGATGGAGTGACCGATGGGCGAGAAGCGGCATCAGACACCACCCGGATGTGGCGGCACGATACCCTTCTCTCCAAGCAAGATCAAGGGGGAAATAACGGCCGGTGAACCATTTGCGGGACCTATGAGAAACGATCGGGTGCTGTTCTGACCGCCGCGTCGGAGGAATCCTTCATCCCATCAGTCGGCGTAAGAAATCAGCGAAGGCGTAGACCACAAGTGATGACTATCGAACGTCGTGCAGTTTCATCAGGTTGGTGCCGCCCGGCTGTCCGACCTGGGTGCCGGAGAGGATGACGAGCTTTTCTCCACCCTTGACCAGCCCTTCGGCTTTTAATTTCCGTTCCGCCTCCTCCACACGATCGTCCGTGTGCTCAATCTGCGGGATCAGAGAGGGGCGCACGCCCCAGTAGAGGGCCATCCGTCGCCGAACGGATTCGTACGGCGTGAAGGCGATGATGGGAGAGGCCGGCCGTTGCTTAGAAATCAATCGTGCCGTCGCGCCCCGTTCGCTGAAGACGACGATCATATCGGCGGCAATAGCTTGAGCCGCGAAATAGGCGGCGGTGCAGACGGCGTCCGGAAACGGCAGGGGCGTGACCTTGTCCCACTGTCTAAGCGACAGCATGGGCTCTGCTTCTCGCTCCGCCGCCTGAATGATGCGGTCCATGACCTGAACAGTTTCAAGGGGATACGTTCCGACGGCCGTTTCGGCGGACAACATCACCGCGTCCGTGCCGTCGAAGACGGCGTTCGCCACGTCCGACGCTTCGGCCCTGGTAGGACGAGGAGACTGGGTCATCGATTCCAACATCTGGGTCGCTGTGATGACCAGACGGCGGCGACGGTTGGCTTCCGCAATGATCCGTTTCTGCAAAATCGGTACGGCCTCCGGTCCCATCTCAACGCCGAGGTCCCCACGCGCGATCATAACACCGTCCGCTTCGTCCAGCAGCGCGTCCAACGTCGCGACGGCCTCCGCCCGTTCGATCTTGGCGATGATCGGTTGATCGCCGCCGCATTTGGCGATGAACCCGCGGGCGGCCTTGATGTCTTCCGGACCTCGGACGAAAGATAAGGCGATATAGTCCACGCCTTGTGCAATGCCAAAGCGCATGTCATCTCGATCCTTGTCGGTGAGTGTCGGGACGCTGACGGTGGTGCCGGGAAGGTTAATGCCCTTGTGAGATAAGATCGTTCCGCCTGTGATGACGGTACAGTCAACGTAGGAGTCGGCGACATGGACGGCGAGCAGCTCGATGAGTCCATCGTTGATCAGGATTCTCGCGCCAGGCTTGAGGTTGCGCGTGAGAGAAGGGTAGAGGATTGGAATGTCCGGAACGGACGATGTGGAGACAGCCGGTGGATCTGAGCTCCTGGCGACAGGCCATAGCCGAATCGATTGACCAGCGTGAACTTGGATGCCATCCTCAGGAACCTTGCCCACTCGTATGCGAGGGCCTTGCACGTCTTGAATGATCGCGACGGCAACTTTTCTTCGTGCTGCGGCTTGCCGAATGGCGGCGATAGCGGCGGCATGGGCCTCATGGGTGCCGTGGGAGAAATTGAGCCGGGCCGCGTCCATGCCGCTCTCGATCAGCCGATCCAACATGGTCGGTGACGCGGTGGCCGGGCCGATGGTGCAGACGATTTTGGCTTTTCGCATGGAGACCTTTCCGTTGAAGCCTTACCGGACTCGATTTCTTGAGGGCTGGGTCACGACCCATGTGTCGTCCGGTCCACGAACGATTAGTATGGCCGCGGCGTCCCGTTCAGGCAAGACGGAGCCCGAAGGTGAACGTGGCCGCGTAGCCGTTCTCCATCGGTGTCGGGTCGAGCATGAGACGGTCTCCGCCCTGGCGGAAGATCCAGTCTTGCCGGTTGCGGGTGGTACGAGCTCCCCGCCAGACATAGGGCGGATGGGAGAAAATTTGATCAGTGAGCGCATCGTCGAAATAGAGCTGCGACGTAAAATCGAAGCTTCGGCGCCCAAGGGGAGCCGTCCGAATCTTGACGTGAATGTGCACCGTTCGCCCGGGGTACCAGCCTGGATAGATGGTCAGGAAGCGGGCTTCCCCACGTGCATCAGTCATCTGATAGCCCCGCAAGAATTTTTTGCCGATCGTGTCGAACCACGGATCTCTGACGTCGGAATAGAATCCCATGGCGTCGCACTGCCAGATGTCAACAACGGCTCCAGCTAGAGGCTGGCAGCCGGCGGCGGAGATGCCCATGGTCCGAATTGTCAGCTGCAAAGGGATTCCCCGTGTGACCTGTCCCGTTGAGGGATCGGAACGGATGTCGGAACGGTGCAACCGTTCGTCGACAAAATAGGGCCCCTCTGTCTGCTGAGGGAGAACAAGGCAGGACGGTTCCGCGCTCTCGGCCGCCGCTCGTCGGGGAACGAAAGCCTGTTCCATCAACCATGTCGCGCCGGCGATACCAAAGCCGGTCAGAACGTCACGACGGGACAGAAGGAGTCTTCTATGAAGTCGGTGATGCTTCACGTGACTTACCTTCGTTTGAACCTTGGTGGAATACCCGAAGGAGGAGGGGAAGGGGGCGGTCTCGGTGCGGGACGAGGCTGAATGATCAAAGGATAGGGTCTTGTCCAGAACGGATAGTAACCGTATGGAACACCCCAGTAGCCGAAAGGCGGATAGTAAGAGGGGCCATAAAACGCGGCGGGGGCGGTTTCCCATCCTTCCATGTCAACCGTGTTCCAATCGATCAGATGTTTGATGGCGAGAACGGGGTATGGATACTCGGCTTCATCCAGTCGCCTCGTGATGGAACCTTGCACGGTCCCGATGATGGTCACCGGCGTGCCGGGAGGCACGGTGGCAGGGTCGAGAAATTCTTCACGGACGGCGAGGAACCGTCCTTCCGACCGGAGACGATCTTTGGTCGAAATTCGGCCCTCTTTTCTCGGCAGTTGTAGGATTTCAATCTCCGTCCGTTCCGACGTTCGCTTGGCTGCTAAGACGATGCCGCCCAGACTGACGGTTCGTCCAAGATAGGAATCGGTGTCGGCCCGGAGATCGGCGAACGTCACGCCGGTGTCGATCTCCTTTTGTAGTTCCAGCGGGATCCCAAGCGGGCCGGTCTCACGCTGAACTTGGTGCAGCGATTCCGCGCAGGCGGACAGGAGAAGGAGCCAGCCGAAAAGGACGACGATCGAAACCGCGCGAGCCATGAAGGTGCTCCGTTTTTAGAAATGCAGCGAGACGCCGAACAAAAGGTGCTGCGCCCGATACCCGCTTTCAAACCCTCCGGCCGGGCCGAAGGCCTTGTCGAAAACGAACGTGGCGCTCGTGTATTTGTATTCGCCGAAGACCGCGACGTGGGAGGTCACGAAGGCGCGCAGGCCGGCGAAGGCATTGAATCCTCCGGCGACGTCGGAATCCCGTTGCACGCCGCCGGAATCGCGCAGATGCGCAATGACCGGGCCGCCCCCGATACCGACGTAGGGCTGAAATGTTCGTCCAGGATAGCGTGCGACAAGGTTGACGGTGACCGACATCACTCGCAAATGGATTCCCGGAGCATCGACCGTACCTTTGACGTGAGGAGTGGAGTGGAGAAATTCACCCTCGACGCCGAACCACCCGTGTCTAAAAAAATGCCCGATCCTGCCGCCCAGGGCGACGGAGTTCTGAAGATCCAGATCTTGAAAAAGTAAACCGCCG
>JANDJK010000064.1 GCA_024330925.1 Nitrospira sp. | reverse complement strand
TCTCCCCCATAAGAAGAGCCATGGCATGAATCGTCCCTCTGCTCCACCTTTCAATTCTTGTCACCCAGTGATCACTTGCGAACACGGGCCCCACGGGAACGTGAAAAGGCTCGTTCCGCCACGACAATTTCCCCGCTCCTTCTACAATGAATGATTCGGTCTCTATGATGAGGTTATGGAAGTGACACTGCCAGTTTGAGACTGTCAGCAGTTGGACCACGGTACTGGAGCCTGTCAAGCAGTGCACACGCAAACACTGCTTCTGTTCCAAATCACCCACAATTTGCATAAGGAACCATGAGCAGGTAGTATATTTCCCAGTTAAAAAGCGGGTAGGTCGAGGACTAATGCGTGCACCAGCATCACTCAGTAAGCGAGTCGGTTTTTTAACATTTCTCATCGCCGGCGGCGTCCTGCTTGCTCACTCCATCAATGCGTTTATCGCGGACGCCCTGCAGACACTGCCTTTATCCCTTGCTGCACCAACACAGTCGGAATCGCCAACCGTAGTCACAACCGTCTCCTATACACCCAACCGCTTCGTGGAGGATGTTCGTTCAAGCGGCTTATTTGCCTTGCCTCCTCAGCGAGAGCCGGTCAATTCAGAGAAATCAGAGACTCCCATCCGCGCATCAATCGGCGCGGCGACCAAAATCAGCCTCATTGGCGTCGTTATGGGAGAGCAAACCGGCGTGTTCGCCATCATCGAGGAGCAGGCCACCAAGAAACAAACTTTGTACCGCCTGCATGACGAGATTCCAGATGTGGGAGAGGTGGTCGATATTCGGCGGAATGGCATTGTGGTTCGACAAGGAAACGTGGAAGAACTGGTCGAGCTGGCGCTGCCCGAACAGCCACGCAGCGGAGACCTGGGAGCAGGGGGGTCATCGTTCACGACCACGCCATCGCCGCTCATTAGAACAGTCGTGGATCGTCGGGAAGTCGATCAAGCCCTCAACGATCTCCCCAGGCTCTTGACTCAAGCTCGGGCAGTTCCCCATATGGTCAATGGAGCAATGAACGGATTTCGGATTGACTACCTGGCACCCGCGAGTTTCTATGAGAAAATGGGGATTCGGACGGGAGATATTCTGCAGCGGGTTAATGGTGTTGAGATCCGAGACCCGGCAACCGTCCTCAACATGCTTCAGCAGTTGAAATATGAACAGGTCGTCAAGCTGGATCTCGTCCGCAACAATCGACGGACGACCGTCACCTACGAACTGCGTTGAATATTCCCAGCGCACATCGCCGTCAACCAACCGTGAAGCCCCATGCGAACCACAGACAGCACCACCCGAATCGACACACCGAACGATCGCCCACTGCCCCCTCTTCGCCTATCAGCTCGATGGCTAATGACGATATGACCTCCGCCGGCACTCATCAGGAATCCCACTATGGCAGACCGCTGCTCGGTCGTATTCTCGGGGAGCGGTTCAAGCTCTCAAACGCCAAGCTGGAAGAAGCATTGGCTCACCAGCAGGAAAAAGGAGGACGTTTGGGTGAAGTGCTGCTGCACCTGCGCATGTTACGCGAAGAAGAGTTATTGGAAGGCCTGGCGCTGCAATTCGGACTCCCCTGGATGCCTCAATTAGAAACAGTCGCCGTGGACCATGACTTGATCAAAAAAGTGCCTATCACCTTTTGCCGTCGATATCGCGTGCTCCCCCTCCGTCAGGAAGAAGGGACGGTCCTCGTTGCCTCGACTGATCCACTAGAAACTGTCGCACTCGACGACCTACGGCTGTTGCTGGGCAAACCGATCAAGCCAGTTTTGACAACCGGCGCCGCATTGCTCGCCCGCCTCAACCGGGCATATGACGAGACCGCCAACCCCGCTGGCGCCGAACAGGTTATGGAAGACATCGCAGCCAGCGAAAGTTTAGATCAACTTGCTCATGAGTTAGACGAACCGCAGGATCTCCTGGACGCCACCGATGAGGCACCGATTATTCGGCTAGTCAACTCCGTCTTGTTTCAGGCAGTGCGACAACGGGCCAGCGACATTCACTTCGAGTCGTTCGAGCGCGGCCTGGTGATCCGTTATCGCATCGACGGCGTCTTATACCCGGTGCTGACTCCGCCTAAACACCTGCAAGCCAGCATCATCGCCCGCATCAAAATCATGGCGGGCCTCAACATCGCCGAAAAACGGCTGCCGCAGGATGGACGCTTTGCAATCCGGACCGCGGGCAAAGATATCGACCTGCGCGTCTCCGTGCTACCGACCTCCCATGGTGAGCGGGTGGTGCTCCGGCTACTCGAAAAGGAAACCCGCTTATTGAATTTGTCTGAAATGGGATTCTCAGGAGGACGCTTGTCCACTATTCACCGATTGATTCAGCTCGCGCACGGGATGATTCTCGTCACTGGACCGACTGGCAGCGGTAAAACCACCACCCTCTACGCCGCGCTGAGCCATATCAATTCTTCCGACAAGAACATCATCACGATCGAAGACCCCGTTGAATACCAATTGCCCGGCATTGGCCAGATGCAGGTGAATCCCAAAATCAACCTGACATTCGCCGCTGGGTTGCGTTCGATTCTTCGTCAAGATCCCGACGTCATCATGATTGGAGAAATCCGGGATCGTGAAACAGCGGAAATTGCGATCCACGCCTCCTTGACTGGCCACTTGGTGTTTTCTACTCTACACACAAACGACGCAGCTAGCGCCGCCACGCGTCTTATCGACATGGGGATTGAACCGTTTTTGGTCGCTTCCTCGGTTGTGGCAGTCCTCGCCCAGCGGTTGATCCGCAAAATTTGCCCTGATTGCAAAACTCCTTACAAACCGAGCGCTGAAGAACTGAGCCGCCTTGATCTCCCATCACAAACGGACCTCACGCTTTATCGAGGAGCCGGCTGTCAGGCCTGTTCACAAACAGGTTATCGAGGACGCACGGGCATTTTCGAGCTGATGGTGCTAGACGATGAGATTCGGCGTCTCATTGGAAGCAAAGCCGATGCGAGCACCATCAAACAAGCGGCGGTAGCCAAAGGCATGATGACACTCAAGCAGGATGGTGCCGAACGGGTGCTGCAAGGGCAGACCTCGTTAGAAGAAGTGATGCGCATCACCCAGCAAGAAGTTGAAATTTAGCCATGCCAGTCTACCACTATCGTGGCTATCGCCCCGACGGCGGCTCGGCGACAGGTATCATCGACGCAGAAAATCCAAAAGTCGCACGGTTCAAACTGCGCAAGGAAGGAATCTTTCCGACCGAGGTTACAGAACATACCAGCTCACGGTTTGGACATCCAGCGGGCACCGCCAGCAAGTCCGTGACCAGCACCGGCCGCGCCGCTGTGATGACTGCTAGCGAGCTGGCGATTGTGACCCGACAATTCGCTACCCTCTTGATCGCAGGTTTGCCGCTCGTCGATGCCCTGGGGGTTATCGTCGATCAGACAGATAAGAAACCGGTGAAGGCATTGTTCGCCGACATCCGTGAGAAGATACGTAATGGTGATTCATTAAGTGATGTGATTGAAACTTACCCGCATGACTTCTCGCGCATTTATGTGCATATGGTTCGCGCCGGCGAGGCTAGTGGCGCTCTCGATCAGATTCTCGCCCGCCTGGCCGAATTTTTGGAAAAGCAGTTAGCGCTCAAGCATAAGGTGACCAACGCCGTGCTTTATCCGGTCCTGATGCTCATCATCGGAGTCACCCTGCTATTCTTTTTAATGACCTTCGTGGTGCCCAAGATCACCGCCGTTTTCTCGGATATGCATCAGGCGCTTCCCTGGCCGACTGTCATTTTGATGACGGTAAGTGGGTTCTGTTCCGACTACTGGCAGTGGCTGGTCGGCCTCCTGCTTGGAGGTCTCCTGCTCATTCGACGCATCCTGCACACCGAGCGGGGTCGAATGGCGGCAGACCGGCTGATTCTGCAATTGCCCTTGATCGGAGACCTCGCCCGCAAGATATCGATTTCCCGGTTGGCCAGCACGTTGGCAACCATGTTGGCCAGTGGAGTTCAGCTCTTGGACGCTCTGGATATCGCCAAGCGCGTGATGAACAATCGAATCCTGGAAGAAGCAATCGAGAGCGCCAGGCAGAATGTCCGCGAAGGTGAAACAGTCGCTGATCCCTTAAAGCGGAGCGGCGAATTTCCTGCATTAGTCACTCACATGATCGCCGTCGGTGAACGCAGCGGCGAGCTGGAGGAAATGCTCCGTCGGCTCAGTCAGATCTACGATGGTGAAGTGGAGCGAGTCATCACCCGATTGACCTCACTCATGGAACCGATCATGATTTTGGCGATGGGCGGAATTGTCTTTTTCATCGTGGTGGCTATTCTGTTGCCCATTTTCGAAATGGGGCAGATGATTCAAATGTGACGGAGGAGGTGGAAACTGTGCTGAGGCGTAGACGAATTAGAGATTGGACCCAGAGGGGTATCAGCGAACGTGGATTTACCTTTATCGAAATTATGGTCGTTGTGGCCATCCTCGCCATCCTTGCGGCGTTGGTGGTCCCTCGGATTATGGGGCGGACCGACGAGGCCAAACGCACAGCAGCCAAGGTGCAAATCAGAAACATCGAGGGAGCGCTCCAACTCTATAAGTTGGACAACGGCGTCTATCCCTCCACAGAACAGGGACTGAAAGCCCTGGTCGAAAAACCGACCGTCGGCGTCATTCCCAAGAAATGGAAACCTGGTGGGTATCTACCGAAGCTACCAGAAGACCCTTGGGGTAACCCCTTTAAATACCTGAGCCCCAGCCCCCGTGGAGAATATGAAATCATTTCACTAGGCGTCGATGGGGAAGTCGGCGGCGAAGGAGTCAATGCGGATATCTCCAACTGGAATTTGGACAAGGATTGAGCCACCTTCCCGCTGGTGGCACACCGGAGCCAGAAGGCATGGAATCGGCATGCACCGGAAACAGCGGAAAAAAACGGCTTCTTTCTCTGTCCATCCAGACAAGGGACACCTGCGTTCATCCCGAGGGTTTACCTATCTTGAGCTACTGCTCGTCGTCTCCCTCATGGGGATGGTCATGGCTTTTACTGTTCCGCGGATCACCTTCGAAGATGACTTGAGCGCTACTGGCCGGAAACTTATCGGTAGTATCCGCGCCTTACAACGAATGGCCGAAGTCGGGCAGAAGCCGGTGAAACTGTATCTCGATCTTGATCGGGGAACCTACTGGGCGATGATAGTGGATGGTCAGCAAGAACGACGGCCCTTTGACGCCACCTGGGCTTCCCCTCTGTCATTGCCGGAACAGACTCGTGTCACAGAAGTGCAGATACGGGGCGTCACGCGCACCTACGGTGTCGCAGAATTCCTCTTTTTCCCAAACGGCCGCCTCGATCCGGCCACGATTTATATGACCGACGGTAGCAATAACGTTTTAACGCTGATAATTGATCATTTGACCGGCAACGTCAAAACCTTGGATCGACGGCCAGAGTTGGCCAGGCCCCAGCCGATTCCGGATCGTATCAAGATGTTGCTGCGGGGAGCTTCTCCGTAGCCGTAGTCCTCTCGGATATGTCCATGTCCTTATCTGGCCAAAACGGTTTCACGCTCCTTGAGGTGATGATAGCCATCACCCTACTGGCCCTGGCGCTACCTATCCTGCTTGGCCTTCGGAACTTCGACGTGGATCTGCACCGACGGGCTCAGGAAATAATGACCGCCACAATCCTTGCGCAAGAAAAATTGCTGGAAACCGAATTGATCGGCCTGTATCCCATCGGAGAAACATCTGGAGAGTTCCGCACGATTCCCCTCGGTGCTGCGCCCGGCACCCACACCGAAGAACAGTCGTCGGGCTACCGATGGAAACAGACGATTGCGCCGACGCCGCTTGAGTTGATTCGGGAAGTTCGGGTGACAATTTCCTGGCCAAGAGGGACGTCCGAGGAAACCGTCGAGGTTAGCACCTATGTATTCGCCGGCACCGCGTTTTAAATCATCAGCCGGATTTACGTTGATTGAGATTCTGATCGCCATTTCATTGCTTGGCCTCATCGCCACGATGGTATTTGGATCGCTGATGACCACCAATCGCCTCGTCGAAGCGGGGCGAGAATCCTCAACCCGCGAACAGACGATCAGGCGGGTCCTCCGCGTCATGGCCGAAGATCTGTCATTGAGTCGGCATGAGAGTGCCTTTCCGTGGGTAGGGATCAACGGTCTGTATGATGGAAGACCGGCCGATACTGTCGCGTTCCTCTCAATGAACGATGGATCCGGCGGGCCAGCGGCTCGAGAAACCGAATCGATTCGCATCGTGTACACAAGGGAGGGCGATCGTTTGTGGCGGTACGCCAAGAAAAACCTCTATGGGCTCACCGACGATTCCATCGACCGGGTGGAGCTGGCAACCCATGTCACCGCCTTTAATCTTCGTTACTTTGACGCTCAAACCCGCAGTTGGGTTGATGACTGGAGCGGACTCAGCAAGGTGCCCAAGGCGGTGCTGATCGAACTGACCATTCAACCGCCAGCAAAAGAGCCCCGGACCGTCCGCGAATGGGTCACGATCGAGGCGGCCTCATGAGCGGCGGCTGGTTCGAACCCCGAATAGAACGGCTCGCATGGATCGCAGCCGGTCTCATCACATTCGTGCTCAGCCTGATCATCACCTTTCCTTACGACGCTCTGCAGATGCGGCTCACCTCAGAACTCCAACGAGCAACCGGATTGTCCATCCGAGCGAGCGATTGGTCAATTGCCTGGCCGGTGGGTATCGAATGGAGGCGGATCTCTGTTGCCGCAGCGGAGGGAGAGCCTGTGGAAGTGGGCTTGCTCCGTGCTAACCTACAGTTACTCTCGCTGTTGGGGGGACGTCTCTCGCTCGATTTCTCTGTCCAGGTGGATGAGACTGCGCGTGCGCCGGGTCTTGTCCGTTTCACGCTCTCCTCCTCGTGGTCGGCGCAGGGTCCCTGGTCGCTGAAGGGCCAACTACAGCATGTCGAGCTATCCCGCCTGTTTCCCCGCTATATGACAAGAGGAACTCTTAATGGGAACTTTTCCCATCAAAACACGCAAACCGGTTCTATCACCTTCATCAGAGGGGACGGAACCTTGACGGTCACAGCAACAAACGTGAGCATCGACTCCATTCCCCTTGGGAACGGCCGCACCCTCTCGCTCTCGTTTGCCTCTTTGTTTGCCAACCTTGACTGTCACGACTCCTTGTGCACGATCAAAGAGCTCAAAGGCGAGGGAGATGATGGCTCTTTTACAGGAGACGGAACCCTTGCACTTCAACAGCCCTTAGGAGCCAGCCGCTTGGCAGTGAACGTAACCATCGTGCCAGGCTTGGGATCGGTGTCAAAAGCCACAGCTTTGGGGTTACCGTCCTTGCCCTTAGGCACTCCCCTTATGCTCAAGATCGTTGGCCCATTGGCACAACCCCGCATCACGTTGTAAAGTAGCAGGTGCGGAAGCCGTCCTCGTAAGGACACAGCCACACCGATCTGTCAAGGTGAGCCGTCAGGACTGTTGGATTGATCCATGGCAATTGTGACTGAATGTGTGGGGCTCGATATCGGGCAGACAGCTATCAAAGCCGTCCGCTTTCGCCGACGTCTGAGTGGCCGCGAAGCTACTGACTATTTTTACCGACCCCTTCCGTTCACCAAGCCGGACGATCTATCCCCAGCACGCCGGGCCAAGGCCTTGCGCAGCTTTCTCTGGCAACATGGCCTCTATGCCACCGACCGCTTGGTCACTGCCATTCCCTGCCACGACCTCTTTGTGCGAACTCTCTCGCTTCCGTTCAAGGACGTGACTAAGCTGACGCAAGTGATTCCATTCGAAATGGAAAACCTGGTGCCCATGCCACTCGAAGAACTGGCCATTGGAAGCGTCATTCTCCCACCTGCCCGGTTTTCCAACGAGTCGCTCAACAACCACAAGGGCTCAGAAGTCCTCGTCACTGCCGCGCCAAAGGACAAAGTGGCTGAGCATTTGCAATTTTTGGCTCAAGCCGACATCGAGCCATCAGCCATCAACATCGATGCCCTCGCCTTGTTTTCCGTGACGCAATACCTGCGCGGCGAATATCAGGACGTTCCCGACAATCTCATCATCATCGATATCGGAGCCTCGAAAACGACCGTTTGCCTCATTCACGACAGGAGACCGGTCGTGCTACGCACCATTTTCTGGGGAGGAAACCATTTAACCCAGGCGCTGGCTGCACGACAAGGATGGACGTTCGCAGAAGCCGAACGCCAGAAACGCACCCTGCCGGTTGATCAGATGGCTCCGTGGGTGGAGCCCTTGGTACGAGAACTGTACATCACGATCCAAGCCTTTGAAGGAACGCAACGTAGCCGCTTAACGTACTGTTGGGTGTCAGGAGGGGGAGCCAAGCTGCGAGAAATGGCAAGCTTCGTAGCCCATCAATTGGGTCTCTCCGCCGTAGGCCCGCGACAAGGGTTCGGTCCCGATAGCCCGCGTGCGTTCTCCATTGCCTTTGGCCTCGCGATTCATCCCAAACTAGTCAGGCCTCGCTGGCGATTCACCTCTTCTTCCGCCGACCTTGCCCTCGACTTTAAGACCGTATGTGGAGAAGACCGGGCCAAGAGCAAGGTATCTCAATCGGATATGCGTCTGGCTGTGGTAGGAGCGTTGCTCATCGGCCTCCTAGCCATAGCGGATTTTGCCATCCACTTCGTGCTACAGCATAAGCGGGTCGCCAATCTAAAAACCACCCTGCAGGTCCGTTATGAGCAGGTCTTTGGAACAACGGTCGCTCCAGGCGACGAACTGGATCAAGCCCGATATCGGATCGCTGCGCTTGACAAGACCCTTGCAATCCTCAATAGCTCACAGCACAAGGTACTGCCAGCTCTATCAACCTTCGTCAAACAATTGCCCCCCGGCGTGCCGGTGAAAGTCCGTGAACTGACAGTCGATAGGGGAACGATTTTGCTCGAAGGAGAAACAACATCGTTCGAGGCGGTGGAGAAAATCAAACAGGCTTTTGCCACAAGTCATCACTTCGAGGATGTATCGGTTTCTGAGACAAGAGTCGGCGCTGCGCCCAATCAAGTCGTGTTCCGTCTAACAGTGACTGTGGTCCACTTATGAACCAGCATCTTCAGCAACGATGGCATCAGCTCTCCCACCGTGAACGCATCTTGGTCCTCGCCGGAGGAGTCATTGTCGGCATGAGTCTCCTCTTTGTTTTGGTCGTCGATCCCCTTCTTGATTCCTATGATCAGCTCAATCGCCAAGAAGCGCGTAAGCGAAAGGATCTGCGCGAATTCATGGTACTCGCGCAAGAATATACTGCCAAGCAAGCCCAATTGGTTCAGGCCGAGCAACGATTACCGGAGGCGGGCGGGCAATTTTCGCTCTTGGCTTTCCTCGAAGAAGCGGCCGGGGCAGCCAAGATGCGTGACCACATTGCAGGCATGCAGCCACAAGTCCAACCGAGCTCCAACGGCTATGAGGAAACGGCAGTTGATCTCCGACTGGAGAATGTGTCGTTGCCGCAAGTGTTAGATCTATTGGTTGCGATCGACCAGGCTCCTTATGATTTGCAGGTTCAGCATTTGAAAATCCGCCCAAAATTCGACGACCCTACCAGGCTCGAAACTACTATCCGAGTGTTGAGTTATGCCAAGTCACGATGAACGGGGCATGGCCCTGTTGTTGACCCTACTCATCTTAGCTCTTCTGACAGCGCTCGTCCTTGAATTCGATGCAGAGGCTCGGCGGGAATACCGAGAAGCCGCTTCATTCCGTGACCAGGTGAAAAGCGGCGCCTTGATGCGCGCAGCCATTCAGGCGGCAAGCGCAGCTCTTCAGCAAGATTTTCTTCGAGATAAGCGCAACGGCCAACAGTTCGACAGTCTCTCGGACCTCTGGGCACTACCGATCAAGAACTATGCGATCGGCGACGGTCTGTTGAGCGCTCAAATCCAAGACGAGCGTGGCAAATTGAATCTCAACGATCTGATAGCAGCAACCGGCGATCCCATCCAATCCAAAACAAAGATCGACCGCATCCGGCGACTTTTTGAATTGCTCCAGATCAACCCCGACCTGGTCGATGCCTTAGTCGATTGGATCGATCAGGACGACAATCCGCGGCCAGCCGGTGCTGAGAGCTTGTATTACCAATCGCTTAAGCCACCGTATCGGGCGGCAAACGGTCCGCTTCAGACGCTGACCGACCTGCGGCTTGTCAAAGGCTTCACACCGGAGATCATCAATCGATTGACACGATACGTCACCGTGTATCCCATCGAGGGCGGTTCGCCGATCAATATCAATACTGCGGAACCGGCCGTCATTCAGGCCCTCGATCCAGACATCACGGCAACAATGGCGACGGAAATTATCCAGGGACGGCCCTACAAAACCAAAGAGGAGTTGAACCGCATCGGCAGTTTCGTCGATATCGGCGCCAAGCTGCGCGCCTCAGGATCCGTCTACGACGTCAAGAGCGACTATTTTTCAGCCACGCTCACCGTCACAGTCAACGAATCAACCAAGACGGCCTTCGCTGTGCTCCATCGAGAACCCAACAAAGGCCGCTGTATCGTAAAGCATCTGCAGATGTTGTGACCACACGGCAGAAACCGAGCGTTGCAAACATGACAACAGAGCCGCCCGGCCACTCACGGCTCTCCTAAAGAGGAACAGTGAACGTCGCTTCGTTGCCCCGTTCGTTATAGGAAAGATCAGGAAACAGAGCTTTGGTCAGCAGCAAACCACGTCCACTCCCCTTCGTCATATTCATCCACTGCAGTTGTCGACTCCATACCGCCTGCCAATCAAATCCCTTCCCTTGATCGATGATGCGATATCGCAGCCGCCGTGCCTGTCCCTCGTAGGAGACTTCTACAATGACACGCCGATCTCTGAACACCGGCCTGGCCTCTCGCTCGTTGAGCAAGGCATCGTAGCAGCCTTCGGCCACTGCCTGCTTTTTCTCCTCACTGGAAATTTCCAGATTCCCATGTTCTATGGCATTGAGGAGTAATTCTTGCAGCGCCCCGCGCAGACCAACTTGTACCGCCTCCGGTACCATTCTGGCGACCATCTGCGTCAGCCAGAGCACCGTTTCTTCAACGTAAGCAATATCGTTTGCCAGCACAAGTCGCTGCTCGAACTCTAGCAGAGGAAGTGGCGGAGCGATCCCTTGCTCTTCTACAGGACGGACACGGGCCAGCACCTGAGCGAATTCTTCCATCATGATCGGCTTCTGCAAATAATCTGTTGCCCCTAGCCGAAATGCCTTAGCAACCATCGGTCCTGATGCGTCCGTCGACGTCACAATGACTGGACACCTCCGGCCACGGCTCCTCAACGTTTGAATCAGAGTAAGACCGGCTTCATCTGATGGGAACAGATCAGTGATTACGATGTCAGGAGCCACCCGTTCTAGTGAAACCACCGCCTCGGATGGGTCCGACGCTGTGATGACAGTAAGGCCTAGCTGTTCGGCATCACGAGCTAGACCAGCCCGCAGATCGGGAGAAGGATCCACCAACAACACCGTGCAGGGAGAATGAGCTATCTTCATGCTGCCAAATCTCTCTCCAATTCTGTACGAAGGGCTTCACAGAAGCGAACCATCTCTGTTTCCAGTTGTTGAAAGAATCGGGCGGCTTCTTCCACATCACCACCTTTTCCTGCTGCCTCCACCGCCTTAGCCGCCTCCACCACTGCACCCGCGCAAAACTGAAGCACCGATCCTTTCAACCGGTGGGCGGCCTTCGCCACCGCCCCGGCCTCTCTCTGTTCCAAAGCCGTTTCGATTGCCGCCAGGTCCTGAGGGCCTTGCTCTAGAAACACCTCTGCCATCATACGAAACGTTTCATAATCATCATCGACACGGCTCAATGCTTCTTTGAGATCAAAAATCGGCTCACTGCTCATGGAGCACCTCGTTGGTTCTTAAACTGTCTCTTCGTTCTCCGATTATGCTTTCAGTTCGATCCCCACCATCGCGACATCGTCTGGAAAGCCATCTCTGCCAGACCATTGAGAGGCCTCCGCAACGACAGTGGACAATGCCCCGCTCAACGGCCGATCCGCCGCTCGACACAGAGCGGCAGCCAAGCGCTCCTTTCCCCAAAGCTCGTCCTTCGAATTAGGTACTTCATAGATGCCATCGCTGAACAGATACAGGCGATCGCCCGACAGGAAAGGAGTCTCCACCGAACGGTACACACAGTCGGAGTCAAACCCCAA
>JANDJK010000063.1 GCA_024330925.1 Nitrospira sp. | reverse complement strand
TCTTTCGCGTGTTTTCCTATGGGGTGGACCGCGAGACCGAGCAGATTGATTATGATGCTGTCCAAAAGATCGCCGAGGAGTGTCGCCCCCGCATGATCGTCGTGGGGGCCAGTGCCTATTCCCGCGTCTTGGACTTTCCGCGTTTTCAACAGATTGCCAAGTCGGTGGGGGCCTATCTCCTGGTCGATATTGCCCATATTGCTGGGCTGATCGCCGCAGGGCTCCATCCTAATCCGGTTCCCTATGCGGATTTTGTCACCACGACCACCCATAAAACATTGCGGGGGCCGCGCGGTGGTGTCACGATGTGTAAGGCCGAATATGCCAAGGCCGTCGATAAGCTGGTGTTCCCCGGCTTGCAAGGCGGGCCGCTGATGCATGTGATCGCGGCCAAGGCTGTGGCCTTCAAGGAGGCATTGTCTCCATCGTTCAAACGGTATCAACAGCAGGTCGTGGCCAATGCCAAGGCGTTGGCGCAAGGGTTGCAGGATCGCGGCTACAAGATTGTTTCGGGGGGAACCGATACGCACCTGATGTTGGTCAATTTGACCAATAAGGGGATGACAGGTAAAGACGCCGACGCCGCGCTCGATGCCGCAGGGATCATCGTGAACAAGAACGCCGTCCCCTATGACGAAAAGCCTCCGGCCATTGCCAGCGGAATTCGGTTGGGTACGCCGATCGTCTCCACGAGAGGCATGAAGGAGCCAGAGATGGGACAGATTGTCGAACTGATAGATCGAGCGTTGCAGAACAAGCACAACCCGTCGGTGTTGGAGGAGGTTCGCCTCGAGGCCAGGGCCTTGTGCCATCGGTTTCCAATCTTTCATTCCTACTGACGAATCTCGTCCATTTGGTCAGGCAGAGGCGCCGTCCGTGAGATGCCCCTTTTGTGACGAGCTTGAAGACAGGGTGGTGGATTCTCGCATGGCCAAAGAAGGTGAGGTCATCCGCCGCCGTCGCGAGTGCACGTCCTGTCACCGACGATTCACCACCTATGAACGGGTTGAAGAGATCCTTCCAGTCGTGGTGAAGAAAGATGGCCGTCGGGAGCCATTCGACCGTGGTAAAATTCTTGCTGGTATCAAAAAAGCCTGTGAAAAACGGCCGATCAGTACCTCGACGATCGAGGCAGCGGCCGATCGGATTGAGAAACGTATCCAAGAAATGGGTGAGAGCGAGATCGAAAGTCGAGTGATCGGCGAAGAGGTCATGAAGGAATTGCACCAACTGGATCAGGTGGCCTACGTCCGATTCGCGTCGGTCTATCGGGAATTTAAGGATATTGATCAATTCATGGACGAGCTGAAAATGCTGGCGCAACAGCGCCGGGATCGCTGAAGTTTTGAACTGTAAACGTCGGCACCGCGTGATCCGTCGCACAACTATTCGTAATCCGCTGAGAGAGGAAACCATGGCGGCAGGAAGTCAACCAATGACACCGGCGATGTCTCGACCGATGCGACGCCAACCGGCGAGTCCTGGTGCGACCAATGTCGCAATCATCGGTGCCGGTCGGGGGGGCACGGCGCTCATGGAGATTTTTGCGGATGATCCGCTGGTGCAAATCGTGGGAGTGGCGGAGGTTGATCCTCACGCGCCCGGTGTGGGGCTGGCCGAACAGTTGGGCATTCCCGTCACCCACGATTATCGGGAGCTTCTCGATATGGAGCGAGTCGATTTGATCATCGACGTCTCGGGCAACGCCGAAGTCTGGCAGGCGCTTCAGGATTTCCACCGGATGGGTGTAACCGTCATTGGGGGCGCCAGTGCCAAATTCATGTGGGAATTGATCGAGGCGCGCATCCGCGCCACGGCTGAAATTGAGAAGACGCTTGCCAAGTATCAGTCGCTTTATCAACTCTATGTTAAGGAAGCGAGTGCGGCGGTGACGGAGGAACGGACTCGCATTGCCTGCGAAATCCACGACGGGTTGGTGCAGAGTCTGGCAGGGGTGAATTTCAAGCTTGATCTCTGCCAACAGCTCCTGCGGAAAAACGTCAAGGCTGCTCTCGCAACCATCAAGGAAACCAAGGCGCAGCTCAAATTGGCCATTCAAGAAGCGAGACAAGTGATCTTCAATCTGCGGCCGCTTCATTACGACAAGATGGAGCTGATTCCGGCCCTGACAAACTATTTCAAATCCTACGAGACCAATACGCACATTACCACGCACTTCACCGTGACGGGTGACGAGGGGATGCTGTTCCCGCGCACGAAGATCTTCCTCTTTCGAATTATCCAAGAGGCCTTGAGCAATGTTGAAAAACATGCGCGGGCTAAACGGGTGTCCATCCGTCTTGATATCGGTGCAGAAAGATTGCAAGTGACTATTCTCGATGACGGCATCGGGTTCGATATGGACACGGTGTTGCGCGATCCCGAAAAGTGGGATCACTTTGGAATCAAAGGGATCTTGGAACGGGCTCGGTTGGTAGGTGGAGAGGGGCGCATCGAATCGAAGAAAGGCCATGGCACGAAAGTCGTGGTAGAGGTGCCGTTGATGGAGCGGAGCAAGACGAAGGAAAGACCGTATGGAGAAAATTAAGGTCTTGATCGTCGACGATCATCGGGTGGTGCGGGAAGGGTTGGTCGCGATTCTCAAGACCAAAGAAGACATTCAGGTGGTCGGCGAGGCCCAGGACGGCATCGAGGCGGTCGAGAAGGCCCGTGCCCTGGTTCCAGACGTGATCCTCATGGACGTGAGCATGCCGAGGATGGGCGGCGTTGAGGCGACCAGGCAAATCAAACGCGAGTTCCCGCACATCGGCATCGTCGCCTTAACGATGTACGAAGAGCAGCAATACATCTTCGATCTCGTGCGGGCTGGCGCTACCGGCTATCTGTTGAAAGATTCCGAATCCTCCCAGATTGTGGCCGCCATCCGGGCTTTGTACCGGGGTGAGTCGCTCATTCAGCCGTCGGTGGCCAGCAAAATTTTGGCCGAATTTTCCCTCATGGCTCAGAAGAAGGGCAAAAAGCCGGCCTGGGCCGAACATGACTTAACCGAACGGGAAGTGACGGTCTTGCGGCTGGTCGCCGACGGCAAGACCAACAAGGAAATTGCCAACCATCTCGACTTAAGCGAAAAGACCGTCAAAAATCACGTCCGCAACATCTTCCACAAGCTGCAAGTGTACGACCGCACCCAAGCCGCCATCCTCGCCATCCGCAAAGGCTTGATCGAACTGGACCCGAAGCCATAAGCCGCCGAGGCGGATGAGGGCAGGGCCGCGGAGGTGGAGTCTCACGAAGACGCTTTACTGGCCTGCCAGAGGAAACACCGAGACGACAATGGAAAGGGCGATCAGCACGATGATGATCCACTCCAACAGTTCCATTCGTCTGACGGCGGCGCGGTCGGCCATTTTCCCGTAGATGCTGTTCAGCGTGTCGAGCTTCCGCAAGATGCTGGCATCCCACTCCTCCAAGTGGAACCGTTGCGAAGCCAGACGATAGACCCGAGCCAGATATTGGTCGCCGAACAACTTCAATGTATTGGTGACCCGCTCGAATAGGAGCGCGCCATCGACCTGCAACTGAGCGATGTAGGTCGTGTCTTTTTCCGAGGAGCCGGGAAAAGGCAAGAAGGGTGGCTTGCGGGACAGTGTGTCATAGGCGTGATCCAACGCCTGATCAAGCTGATTATCAAGGATCCGCATCTCCAGCAATTCGACATTGGCGAATTCCAACACCGCACGCACATCGTCCATGTCTTTGCCGAAGAGGACAGCGGCGTGCCAATCGATGAGCGCGGCGTCTTCCCGGCCGAAAGCAATGTGGCACGCCATCGCGTCCCGCGTTTCTTGCGGGGAGAGCGGGGTCCGTTCACCGCGGAGCACGTGGGCCAATTCGGTTTCGAGATCTATCCACGGAGGAGCGTCTCCCGTCCATGCGTAGGACTCGATTGAGAAAACGATGTAGTCTTCGACTTCCGGTGCGAGCGAGGGCCGCTCGATCGCCGGTCTGATGGCCTGAACGAGTTGCTCCAAGCGCGCTCGGGATTCCGTCAGCAACAGTTCGTTTTCATACAGCGACTCGCTCAGATCAAGTAGCTGCTCGAAAGGGCCGTTGAGCGGGAAACGATACGTAATGGTGACGGCGCCGAAATCGTAGACCATGAGCTCGACGAGCGGACTCGATCGCGACGAGCCGACCGTCAACTCTCCGCCCTCCTGCATCAAGCGCAAGGGGGCTGGATGATACTCGAAATACTGAGGCGCCCTGGCCTTATGCCGGATCCGACCTCGTTCGGTGCCGGCGGCAATGCGCCGCTCCGCTTCATCGATGTTGACGGACAGACCGATATCGTAAGCGAACAGCGCATAGCCCATGCCGCTGGTGACGGTGAGTATCGGTTGCGCTTTGGACGCCATCTGGTTCTCTCGCGCGCACGAGAAGGAGACGGGGCGTCATCATCATAGCACCATCGGCGTGACGAGTCTTGATCCGGCGTGTTGACTGTCCCCGGATCGGATGCCACTTCCAGAATGAACACGCTCAAGCCCGACGGCGGACGTTCCGACGGCTCCGGCTGGCCTGCTCGGGACGGTGATTGCCAAGATGAAGCCATTGCTCGAGGCTATGGTTTTGTCAGGGCTAAGGGAGGGCTCCGGGGAAGACCGGATCGAGAGATGCGTATTCGTGACGATGCCCAGTGATGTCCTTTGTCCTCATCGAGCGATCCTCCACCTTCGCGGTCGCACCCTCCCGTGTGGGCTACAGGGGTGGGCGCCTGGCTCGCCAGGCACCCACGTCCCTCGCCACCGCAAGTGCTTTGCTCCTTCTCTGGTTTCGCGATGCAACTGCCGAGAGTGATTGTTCGTCAACGCTGTCGGTGGGGACGCCCGTTCGCTCATCCTGTCTTAATACAAGAGTGACACAGTATTGATGATTCCCAGATTGTCCTGTGATCCGTCCTTGCAAAAGTGCACCACGCGCGGACGACGAGGTTTGAGAAGCAGAGCAAGGATTCCGTCGGACACTCCGTTTGCCGCCACGAGTCGGCGAACGGCGATGCAGCGTGAGTCATTCATTGTCTTCATTCACCAAGGGAGGTGTGGCATGTCACAAATCGACGACGAGAGGAACGAGTGCAACGAGTCGGGCAACGAACGTTTTCACGATGTCCTGGAGGAGCGGTGGTCTCGGCGCAGCCTGCTGACCGGCGGGCTTGCGGCGGCAGCGGCGCTCTCTCTCGGCGGAGTGGAGGCGCTGTTACGGGCGGTCCCAGCCATAGCCGGAGACGATCGTGACAACGATGATGACGATCAAAAGGGGAGAAAGAGGAAGCCCTTGCTCGGGTTCGAGAGTGTTCCCGTGTCCACCGCCGACCAGGTCATCGTTCCTCGAGGCTACAGGGCGGAGGTGTTGATCGCTTGGGGCGATCCCATCTCGAACGGACCGGCCTTCCGGCAAGACGCGAGCAATACTGCCGATGAGCAGGCGCAGCAAAGTGGGATGCATCATGACGGCCTGGTCTATTTCCCGATCGCTGGTTCTCAGCGAGGGTTGCTTGTCCAAAATCACGAATACACCGACGACGGCCTGCTGTTTCCCGACGGCGTGGCGAATTGGAATGCAGAGAAGACGCGCAAGTCACTCAATGCCCATGGGGTGTCGATCATCGAGGTCGCGCGTCGTCCCGGCTTCTTCCGAGGAAAAAACAAAAGTCACGAATGGACCGTCGTGCGACCTTCTCGTTATGCCAGACGCATCACGGGGTTAACGCCGATCGAAATCGGCGGTCCGGCTGCGGGTGATCCTCGGCTTGTGACGAGCGAAGACCCGACGGGGCGCCGTGTGCTGGGGACGTTAAACAACTGCGCCATGGGGGTCACGCCTTGGGGAACTTATCTAACCTGCGAAGAGAACTTCAACGGGTACTTCCGCAAAAATGGCCCCCAGACTCAGATGGAAAGTCGATACGGCATCACGGCGGAAGGCTTCGGCTACCTGTGGCACACAACCGATCGCCGGTTCCGTGTCGATGACGAGCCCAACGAACCCAATCGGTTTGGGTGGGTGGTGGAGATCGATCCGTTCAAGCCCAACTCGACGCCAGTCAAGCGAACGGCCTTGGGACGGTTCAAACACGAAGGTGCCAAGGTGCAGGTGGCCGAGAACGGACGAGTCGTGGTCTATTCCGGAGACGATCAGCGCAACGAATACATCTACAAGTACATCTCTAATCAGCCGTGGCGTGTGGCCAGAGCGCGCGGTGTGAGTCCTTTGGACGACGGCATTCTCTATGTCGCGAAGTTTTATGCAGACGGCACGGGCGAGTGGTTGCCGCTTACGCCGGACAATCCTCGGCTGGCTGGCTGGTCGTTAAATGACATTCTCATCAATACCCGGAGCGCGGCGGACGCCGTCGGAGCGACGATGATGGACCGGCCGGAGTGGGTCGATACGTTCCCCAAGGCTTTGGCCGGTATGGTGGCGCTAACCAACAACAGCCGTCGAGGGACTAACCCGCCCTCGATCAACAATCCAGATGGCAGCACGGCCGCCGGCTCGGCCCGTCCCCCCGTGGACGCAGCGAACCCACGCGCGAACAATGTTTTTGGGCACTTGCTGCGGTGGCACTATCGCCATGATTGGACGGATCTGGTGTTCGCATGGGACATTTTCCAGCTCTGCGGCGATCCGGCTAATCCGACTCACGGCTCGACCATCATCGGAGACAAGTATGGTTCTCCGGATGGGCTCTATGTGGATCCGAAGGGACTGCTCTGGGTGCAGACCGACGTCTCGACCAGCGTGATCAACAGCGGGAGCTACGCCGGGTTCGGTAACAATTGTATGGTGGCGATCGATCCGGAAACGAGAGAAACTCGCCGGTTCTTGGTCGGGCCGTCCCAGTGTGAAGTGACAGGCGTGATGGTGACGCCGGACATGCGGACGATGTTTGTGGGCATTCAACATCCCGGGGAGCGGCCTGATGATTTGCCTGCTGACCCGGCAAATCCGAAACAGTTCAGCTCCTGGCCGGACGGCCCTGCCGGTGGGCGGCCGCGGTCAGCCTGCATTGTGATTACGAAAGAAGACGGGGGAAGAATCGGAAGCTGAATAACAGCTCCGCTCTCCCAACGTCTTGTTTCCCCTTGAGGAAGGGGCGTGTCAGCGAGCTGACACGCCCCTTCTTATTCTTAGCCTTCATCCGGGGGGTGTGTTTGGCGTTTCACTCCCGCAGCCCTTGCCGTAACCAGGAAACCCTTCTCCCCATGGTAGTCAGTAGCTGGGTTTTCTTTGCAGGCCGAGGGCTCGAAAGAGATGTGCGAAACATCATAGGTAACACTTTGGTGAGCGGATTTATTCAGGTGGAGTACGGCTCGACAGATGGTCGAGAGACTTGGTGCCTCTGGCGGTACACGGGAGTGCGAGGGCGACTCAACGAAAGGTGGCGGTGACTCTTTCGATGGCGCAAGATGACTCCATCTACGATGTCTCCGCAATGAAGACAGCGAAGGACGGTGATCCGGGTTCCTCCTTCGCATAGGATTTCTGGCACTCGAAAACCGTTACAACGGGAACACGGCATGGTTCACCTCCGTTCTGCGTCGGGATAAAAGATGCACGCCATTGGTTTCTTGAGAGTGGGGGTGGAGAGGGGGGACAAGGGTCTGGAACCGAACGTTGCACAGGAAAGGGGAGACGCAACTGCACACGACGGCTTGTTCCTGCTAGACGCCATGAGCCATCCCGATCCTTCTTCACCCTAATCATACAGGCCATTCCTTCTCGAGATGACTCAAACAGGGCACGCAGTATATGGTGTCGGGTTTGACGGCCAGCCGTTTGTAGGGGATTTCTTGATGACAGCGGCGGCAGCGTCCATACTCGTTGGTTTGCATCAAGCGCAGGGCGCGCTCGATGCGGTGCAATTGCTCAAGGGCCCGGATTCTGGTTTGGATCGTCAGCTCTTGCTCCAGTCCTTCCGTGGCTTGGTCGAGCGGGTCAGACTGTGCCTCCGCTTCCCTCTCGGCCAGACGAGAGAGATGGACGTTCATGAGAAGCCGGTCTCGCTGCTTCGTGAGTTTCGCGTGAAGTATCAGACGGCGTTTTCTGGTCAGCAGTTTTGCCTCAGTTGGGTTAGGATGGTGCGAGACCACTGGGCGTTCCGCCGATGGAGATGGTGTTGTCACTGCCATGGGCAACTCCTTTCTTCGTATTCGTAGGAGATGGAAAGTGATTATAGGGCGCTCGACTCACCGCCAAGTCAGGATGCGCTCAATTCTGTGTAACGGACCATAACAAGGCGGAGTTCCCGGCGCGACCACGTTTCATCGGGCATATCGAAAAGCGCAACAAGCGGATTGCCACCGGTGACAAACTGACGATCCGAGGCTGGACGGCGCAGAGGCGACAACGCGCGGCTAACGGCAAGCTATTTTTTCCCAGCGCTCTGATCGCTGGTCCTCGTCGAAATAGATGCGATATCCCACGCAGCGGGAGTCGCCGGCTAAGAATTCGTACTCCCAGACCTCGGTATTCTGGGGCGGAAGTCTCTTCAATCGTTGAGGGTAGCCGAATTGTTGAATGAGCTCTGGCTGAGTGAGGGTGCCGACGCTGGCTTCGAGCGTCTCTACCCTTGGTTGGTGATCGCAGGAGAGAAAAAAGATGGGGACCACCAACAGCAAGAGGACAAGCCAGCAGCACGACCATCCTGTTCGGAAGGGGACGGGCACAAAGGTTGAGATCATTGGCGTGACAAATAGAAGCTGTGAGGTCGTAGGATGGTCTTTTCAAGGCAAAGAATCAAGCGGCCGCTACTGGTGGGGTTTGTCGATGCGAGATATCACGTTGAGTGGTGTGTGGGGAGGAAAGACGACATTTGCTCTGTTGGGTGAGATGCTGAGCAATGGCGATCTGGCATAGGTTGGCCAGATGACGACGATCTCCCGTCGAACTGTCCAGCGGTGGCAAAAACGACAGATGGGCGACGGTGATGGGGCGGGTGAGGAGTTTGAGGATAGAGAAGACCAATGATTCATGGCCGACAAACGCGAGATCCTGGTCCAGCATACCATCCGATCGTTCGTACCAGATGCAAAGGGGTTGAATCCTGGCCTTGGACTGGACAGCCGCTTCAAACAATCCTGAGTGAAATGGGCGTACGGAGGTGCCGTCAGTTGTTGTACCCTCCGGAAAAAAAGCGACGCAGCCTCCCTGGTGGAGAGCCAATGAGGTTGCCTGCAGGACATCAGCCAGTTCATGCGGGCTCGTTCGTTTGAAAAACCACGTGCCGGTCTGAGAGGCTAGGTAGCCGATGATCGGCCACCCCTGAACTTCCTTCTTGGCGATGAACCGCATTTGCTGCAAAGAAAGCAGTAACAGAACATCGATCCAGGAAATATGATTGGCGACGAACAAGGTGGATGACAGCGGTGTGGCTGGTCTCTCTCCATGAATCACGACGTGAATCTGGAGGAGGTCGAGCACCTCGCGGCACCATTGTGCAATCAGACTGTCGCGCTGCGCGAGAGCAAGGCGGGGCAATACAATCCAACTCAGCAAGAGGGCTTGGATCAGTTTACTGACCAGGAAGGTCCCGCGGTGGATTCTTGTCAGACAGCTGGTGCGAGGTCTTCGCCGTGGGCTTCGCATCGGACTCCAAAGTAGTGCCGGGCATACCGGGCGTTCATCCGTGCCAGCGGCAGCAGCATCAACAAGTCGGCGGTGTTGAATTGTCGATCCCAAGCTGGTTCGCCACAAATACAGGCGCCCAGACGCACGTAGCCTTTCACTAACGGCGGCAAGGTCGGTTTTCCAGCCGACGTTTTGGCGCCGATGGGATAGGGGTGGTGGGGGACGACGCGCCAATAGCGGGGGCTCATACAGGTTTCGCGAAGGTGAAGATAGGTGGCGGTGGCTTGTGCTCCGCCGTCGGCAAGGCTGAGACTGGCGCAGCCCATCAGGTATTCGTATCCGCCGGCGATCATGTATTGTGCCAGTCCGGCCCAGAGCAGCGTGATGACGGCGCCGTGGCGATAGGCGGGATGGATGCATGAACGGCCGACTTCGACCAGGCGCGGTGCGAGCGGTTTTAAATTGCTTATGTCGAATTCGGATTCGGAGTAGAACCGGCCGACTTCTCGTGCCTTCCAAGCGGTCAGGATACGGTACGTTCCTACGACCATGTCTTGCCGGACATCGCGAACGATCAGATGATCGCAAAAGGGATCGAACTCGTCTTCATCAAGGCCAGGCGTGTGGGAGGACAGGTGCGCTCCGCATTCCTCGACGAAGACACGATAGCGAAGCCGCTGAGCTTCGCGCACTTCGACCGGCGACTTGGCGAGGGAGACTGTCAGATGAGGGCGCTGGTCATAAGGCTGTTCATGAGCGGATGGGATAGCGATCTCCATGGATGATCCTCCTTGAGGGTTCTTGATCTGATTCCAGAGTGGACGACAGAGGTAACCGATTGTTTAGGATGCTGTGTGCTGATGGTTAAATTTGTCCCCATGTCCGTTCAGCCGTTCAGGCAGGGGCCAGTCATCCCGACTGGTGATGTGGTGGTCGAGGGACACGCAGGCAGTGAAGCCATGCGCACGGGGTGGATGATTTATTTGGCCGGGGGATGGTCGGCCAGTTTGTATCCGAGGGACTTCACAGAGATGATGGCGTCGTTCAGCAGAGGAATTTTCAACTTGAGGCGTCGGATATGAACATCCACCGTTCTGGTCGTGCCGAAGTAGTTGTAGCCCCACACCGTATTGAGCAGCACATCGCGTGTCAGGACACGACCAGGATGACGCAGAAGCTGCTCCAGCAGGCCGAATTCTTTAGCGGTGAGCGATACCTCGCGGCCGTTCACAACGACTTCGTGCCGAAGAGGGTCAAGGATCAGCGGGCCATAGGTGAACGACGATCGAGCATGGTTCTCTGTTCGTTCGAGACGACGGAAGAGCGCCTTGATGCGGGTGACCAGAGTCTTGGGGCTGAAGGGTTTGGAGATATAGTCATCGGCGCCCAGCTCCAATCCCACAATCGTGTCGGATTCATCGGATTTGGCCGTCAGCATGATGATGGGCAACAATGCCGTCTCCGGCGTGTTGCGCAGCCGCTTGCATACTTCGATTCCGTCCAGTTCAGGAAGCATTAGATCAAGAATCATCAAGTCTGGTCTCTCGGATTGCACAAGGGTGAGGGCTTCAACCCCCGATTGCGCAACTGCTGTACGAAAGCCAGCGTTCTCCAAATAATGCTTCACCAGTCTGACGATATCCGGCTCGTCTTCCACAATCAAAATTTTCTGCGGGGATCGATCTGTCATGTGCGTTCGCCAGAGTAGTGCTGAGGGGAACAACAGCGCGATCAGCAACCTACCCCAAGCATGTTACAAAACGGTCAGGTTTGTGTAACGGCATGTAACATGCCAATCTGACCTTCAGCGATCCCTGTGCACGATAGATGACTGATAGGACATCGTCAGGTGGTCAAGTGAACTGGTGAGCAGGAGCAGGATTGTGGTTGGGCAGGAGGTAGCCACATGGGGCAGGACTCTGGAAGGAGGATGGCACTTCCTATCCGAGGCTGTTTCGCATCCTGAAAGGACGAGCGCTTCTATCTAGACAAAACGCCTGTGGCAAGAAGGGCAAGGCTGGGGCTCGTCCTTATGTCCATGCCTGTTTCCCCCGCTTGAGGAGGGTTTTGAGCAGCTCCGGCAGTGCATGGCGGAGCTGCTCGCGTCGTTGGCGCTGCCGTTCGATCAGCCTGCCCGCCACGAAGGCCGCGCGGGTGTTGTTCGACTCGTTGGAAAACGAACGGATGTAGGTCTCCGCGGTCACGGAGTCTTGATAGGCGCCCAACAGATCCTGAACCGCCCGCGCCTGTTTGATGAAACGGGCCGCCGGCTTGCCCGCCGACCAGAGGGCCAGTTCGGCGGCATAGCGCGTGCGTTTGGTCTTGATGCGGACGGCATGGAGGATCGCGTCGTTCGGCTCCGGCCCGATGTGCCGCACGGCTTTCTTGAGCTTCTTGAATTCCCGTTTGGCGAGTGCGTGGAGTGTGTCGGGCGTCGTGGCGTCCACGACCGGCGGATCGTGAGCGGCCTGTTCGAGTCGGTGAACGAGGTCGAAATACCGCGCACTGTTCAATGCGCTCAACACCATTTGCTGAGCGTGTGCTCGTTTCGATTGCAGATAGGTCACGAATTGCGCCAGCGGTTTGCGATCGGGCTCGTCCAGTTGGCCGATTTCTTCCTGGAAATAGGCGATTTGCACGTCAAGGTCCCGGGCTTGCCCCAGACATTCGCCGAGCCAGGACAGTTCCTTCGTCAGCGATTCGTTCCAGTCGCGGGGCAGGATCGGGCGGGCGGCGCGAAGTACGGAGCGCAGCCGTCTTACGGCCACGCGCATTTGATGGAGGCTCTCGCTCTCCATCCCAAGCCTGGTGCCGGGGTCGTGGGCCATGAGCCAGCGGACGTGGCGGGCCAACGTCCAGGTGAGGTGATCCACGAGCGGCGCGTCGGCTTCCGGCGGGGTGGCTGATTCCGGTGCGGGGAGCGACAGGGCGCGAAACAGTTTCGGCCGCCT
>JANDJK010000062.1 GCA_024330925.1 Nitrospira sp. | reverse complement strand
AGGCGAGGCGAGCGGGGCATGGATGCCCCGTCTGCGAGTTCGCCGATCGGATCGAGGCCGCTCCCGGCCATCCCTGGCCTTCGCGGCATTCGCGCATCCGGCACATCAGCGGGGCCGTCGCTGCCCACGAAGGGCGCGGTGGCAGACTTCGCTGGAAGGACGGAGATGTCTTTGATGTCGAAATCGTGGACTACCACCGAGGTGCACCATGGCCGCCAAGCACAAGCGACTGGAACCGATTCACCCGGGCGAGATTCTGCTCGAAGACTTCATGAAGCCGAAGGGCATCAGCATCAACCGCCTCGCGCGCGACATCGCCGTGCCGCCCGGGCGCATCAGCGCCATCGTCAACGGCAAGCGCGCGATCACCGCCGACACGGCGCTTCGCCTCGGCAAGTACTTCGGTGTATCGCCGCAGACCTGGATGGGTCTTCAGGCGGAGTACGACCTGCGGGTTGCGCAGCGGGTGATCGGCGAAGAGGTCGAACGGCGCGTACAACGGCACGCGGCGTAATGCGAAAGACGCCGCAGGGTTTGTCCTGAAGCGTCAGCACAAGTAAATGATGTCCGAGGATTAGGAGGCGTAGGGTGGACGTCTTTTCGTTTCGCAATAGTGTAATTCGCGACTACGAGACATTTTCTCGTAGCTTCACGCGCCTTCGCGCGTCGGACATCACCGAATTCGTAGACTCAATCTACCAATATCAGCGTTTCTGGCCGGCACCGCTCATCCAGCTAAACCCCAATTTCGTCCCAGGGCGAACGGTAGAGCAGCTCGTTGCAGATGGCATCTTACACCGCGAGTGCGCCACTATCTTCCGAAGCGGCAAGAAAGATGGCGCCCCTGGGAACACACTGCTGCTACATAAGCACCAAGAAGAAGCGATCATTACGGCCAAGCGTGGCGAGAGTTATGTGCTGACAACAGGCACTGGCTCCGGTAAGTCGCTCTCGTACTTCATCCCTATTGTCGACGCCGTTCTGGAAGAACGGAAAGCCGGGTCCAGCCCAGGGCGGATCCGCGCCATCGTGATCTACCCGATGAACGCGCTATGCAACAGCCAGCGCGAAGAGCTCGAAAAGTTTCTCGTGGCTGGTTACGGAGAAGGCCGCGAACCAGTAACGTTCGGGCGCTATACGGGACAGGAAAGCCGGGAAGAACGTGCTCGCATGGCTTCGAACCCGCCAGATATCCTGCTCACCAATTTCATGATGCTGGAGCTGCTGGCGACGCGCCACGAACCGGAAGATCAAGCAATCCGCAAAGCCGCTTCAGGGCTGCGATTCTTGGTGCTGGACGAGCTTCACACGTATCGTGGCCGACAAGGCGCCGATGTCGCCCTACTCGTCCGACGAGTCAAGGAGGCATGCAATCCTGACCTTCTGTGCGTAGGCACATCGGCGACTATGGCGAGCGAGGGCGATGCAGCCAGCCGCCGGAACGTTGTCGCCTCCGTTGCGTCCCGATTGTTCGGTTCTGATGTATCTCCCGACAACGTCATCACCGAAACGCTCCAACGAGTCACGCCTGAAGTTGCCAGCTTTAACCAAGCACAACTTCGTGCTGCGATCGAGTCGCCTCTTCCAAAGAGTGCGAGCTACGACCAACTCAGGCAGCATCTGCTTGCTTCGTGGATCGAGTCGAATATCGGTCTCACTCGCGAAGAGGGCAAGTGGGTTCGCGCAAAACCAAAAAGCCTCGAACAAGCGGGTGATGAACTATCGGCACAGTCCGGAGCACCCAAGGAGACATGTGTCCGGGCGCTACAAGAATTCCTGCTGCTGGCTTATTACACTCGTGATGCAGCAGACCGGAGTCTGTTCGCATTTCGCCTTCATCAGTTCATATCCGGCGCTGGAAGTCTCTTCGCCACGCTAGAACCTGAAGGACAGCGCTTTCTCACCATCCAAGGACAACAATTCAAGCCAGGTGATCGGTCGAGGCGGCTGTTCAACGCCGTTTTCTGCCGCGAATGTGGCCAAGAGTACTTCCCGGTCTGGGCAACCGCGCCAGAGGGTCTCATCCAGCGCCTAGACCCGAGAGAGCTAAGCGATACGACATCCGATGACGACGAAATGCACTGGGGCTACTTCGTGCCGGATCCAACACGGCGATGGAACCCCGAGGATATTGAACAAGCATTTCCCGAGGCATGGCTGGAAATGCGGGGCAACGGACTTGCCATCAAGTCCGGGCAGAGGCGCTACGTACCGCGAGAGCTATCAGTAGACACTGCGGGTAACAGCTCCGAAGATGGGTTGTCCGGATGGTACATCCCCGGTTCGTTTAAGTTTTGCCTCAATCCCGAGTGCGAAGCCGTGTACTCGGGCAGAGTTGGCGAGCTCACCAAGTTGTCCACACTCAGCACGGAGGGCAGAAGCTCGGCCACGACGATCTTGACCCTTTCCGCGTTGCGCCACCTGCTTGAAGAGGCAGGCGAACTTCCGCCGCACGTGAAGAAACTTCTTGGCTTTACCGACAATCGCCAGGATGCCTCCTTGCAGGCAGGGCATTTCAACGACTTCATCCACATACTGTTGCTGCGAGGAGCTTTGATTGCAGCGCTGCGCTCTGCCACCGAGGGCTATCTGGCTGACGACAGCCTGACTCAGTCGGTCTTTGCCAAGCTAAACCTCGAACCAGCGGATTACGCTTCCAACCCGGCTGCAGAGGGCCTAGCCCGCCGCAACATGGATCAAGCGTTGCGAGACGTCTTGGGTTATCGACTGTACTCCGACTTGCGGCGCGGCTGGCGGGTAACCAACCCAAATCTTGAGCAGCTGGGTCTGCTTCGCATTGACTACTTGGAGCTAGACAACTGCTGCAAGAACCCGGACCTGTGGCAAAACTGCCATCCGCTACTCGCCGGCGCGAATCCCGGAACCCGATACCGGGTAGCGCGCGAGTTGTTGGAAACGATGCGCCGCGAGCGCTGCGTGAAAACAACCTACCTTGATCATTTCAAGCAGGAACAAATTCGCCTCGCCAGCAGCAACTACCTCAGAGAGCCTTGGGGCTTCTCTGAAGACGAGAGACTTATGCCGGGGCTGCACATGGTGGCCGGAACGAAGCCACCGACCGGTGGACATGATTTGGCGTTCTACGTCTCTTCCCGGTCGCGCTTTGGGCGCTTTGTCCGATCTGCGGCCACTTGGGGCGGCGCAGCGAACCCGCAGATCGCAGGCAAGATTCGTGACGAAGACTTCGACGAGATCCTCAGCGGCCTGCTACAGGCATTGACGAGGTTCGGAATTGTAGAGCCAGGTGAACTGTCCAAGGGGATCACCGGCTACCGCGTAAATGCTGGTGCGCTCAAGTGGTTGTTCGTGGACGAGAAGGAGCGCACGGAAGAGAAAAAAGCCGTCAACCGCTTTTTTCAGACACTGTACCTCAATGTGTCCAAGTCCCTCATGGAACGCAATCGCCTGCTCCATCGTTTAGAGGCGCGCGAGCACACAGCACAGGTGGAAACCGCCGTGCGCGAAGAGCGCGAAAAGCGCTTCCGCGTTGCTGAACTTCCGGTGCTGTTCTGCTCGCCGACGATGGAGCTTGGCGTTGACATCGCCCAGTTAAACACCGTCTACATGCGCAACGTGCCGCCCACACCAGCGAACTACGCGCAACGCAGTGGGCGAGCCGGACGCAGCGGCCAACCCGCGTTGGTTATTACGTACTGCGCCGCCCGCAGTCCGCATGACCAGTACTTTTTCTCCGACCCGGTACGAATGGTCTCAGGAGTGGTGAGCCCGCCCACGCTTGACCTCGCAAATGAAGAGCTCATTCGCAGTCACTTACACGCGGTATGGCTGGAGGAAACCGGCCAAAAGCTTGAGCCCTCGATCAACGGCATTCTCGATATGCAGCAGGCAGACACGTTGCCGGTCCGAGCGGATATCTACGCAGCCATGGACAACGATGCCGTTCGCACAAGGGTGTCGCGCCGCGCAATTCGCATACTGGATATGCTCCGCGACGAACTGACTCCAACAGCGGCGCCTTGGTACAGAGAAGACTGGCTTGATCGGACTATCCGCGGTGCTCACCTCGCTTTCAGTAGATCGCTGGACCGTTGGCGCGGTCTTTACAAAGCAACAGTGCGACAAATGAACGCGGCTCATGCCATTCAAATCAACGCGGCAGCGTCGGAGAAGGAACGCGACGATGCGAGACAGCGCTACAACGAAGCAGTCACGCAACAGAAACTTCTTCTCTCGCAAGATACGGCGGCCCTGAACTCTGACTTTTACACGTATCGTTACCTTGCGAGCCAAGGATTCTTGCCGGGATACAACTTTCCTCGACTGCCGCTACTCGCGTACATTCCCGCTCGCCGGGAGCGAATTGGTCGCGAATCGTTCCTCTCCCGGCCCCGGTTCCTTGCGCTTTCAGAATTCGGCCCGCAGTCGGTGATTTACCACGAGGGCAGCCAGTATCGCGTCAATAAACTCATCATTGGCGTTCGGGACCAAGAAGGCGCCACCACTGAGCACGGCCTGCCCGTCAAGTCGGCAAGGGTCTGTCCAAGCTGCGGTTACGGTCATTTTGATCAAAGCCTGAGCGCCGAGCTTTGTGTGTCGTGCGGTGCCAACCTAACTGGCGCGATGCAGCTTAGTACACTGTATCGAGTGGAAAACGTCTCAACACGACGCATTACTCGAATCACCTCCGACGAGGAAGAACGCCTGCGTCAAGGCTACGACCTCCACACCACCCTTCAGTTTGCCCAAGACAACGGACAACTGCAGGTGTTGGAGACACGGCTAAGCGAAGGCGGTGAACCATTGCTGAGAATGCAGTATGGGCCCGCTGCAACAGTGTGGCGTCTGAACCTCGGATGGCGCCGGCGCAAGCACAAAACCATCTACGGCTTCCTCGTGGACACCAACAAGGGGTATTGGAGCCGGGATCAGGAGGCCCCGGACGAAGCGCAGGGCGATGACAATCCGAATGGGACACAGACGCAGCGCATCGTTCCGTATGTTGAAGACAGAAGAAATGTCCTTATTGTCTCGCCTGCTACAAGACTCGACGCCGAAGCGATGACTACGCTCCAGCACGCGCTCAAGCGCGGTATCGAGGCGGTGTACCAGCTCGAGGAAAGCGAGCTGATGGCCGAGCCTTTACCGAACCGGGATACGCGCAACGCAATTCTTCTTTACGAATCGGCAGAGGGAGGTGCGGGTGTGCTCACGCGACTTGCAACCAGCGAGGAAGACCTGCACCGCGTCGCTGTGCGAGCACTCGAAATCTGCCATTACCAGTTACGCGACCAGCGGGCAGAGCCCCCGCTGGACGACATGGCTAACCCCAACTCTGCAACGCCGTGCGAAGCCGGCTGCTACCGCTGCCTCCTGTCGTACTACAACCAGCCTGAACACGACCTTATTAACCGCCGCAACGAGCAAGTCGTCGCCCTACTCTGTCGCCTTTCCCGTGCCAGTGCGAAACGCAGCAGCGAGGGACGCTCACCGGAAAGACAGCTTGAAGAGCTGAAGCGGCTCTCGACAAGCAGCCTGGAGCAGGCATGGCTACACTTCATCAATGACCATGGCTACCTGCTACCGGACCGCGCTCAACCTTTGCTCCACGAACACAGCACGCAGCCGGATTTTGGCTACAGCAAGAACCAGGCTCTTGTGTACATAGATGGCCCGCACCATGACGCCACCCCACGGAAGCAGCTCGATCAACGTATCACGGAGCGGCTTGAGAACGCCGGCTTCACGGTGATTCGTTTCCCGAAAGACCAGGCATCCTGGCCTGCAATCGTGGCGAAATATCCTGATGTCTTTGGGGGTGCCACGCGATGACCCTTCAGTACCTCCCTGGTAGTTTGGTTCGCGCCCGCGGGCGCGAGTGGGTTGTCTTGCCGGAAAGCAAGTCAGACCTTCTGCGCTTGCGGCCTCTCGGTGGCGCTGAAGATGACGCAACGCTGATCTATCTCCCGCTAGAGCAAAGGGCGCCTAAACCAGCCACGTTTTTGCCACCTGACCCAAATCTCGCCGGCACTCACGCAAACGGCCTGTTGTTGCGCGATTCTCTGCGCTTGAAGCTGCGCGCAGGCGCAGGTCCTTTCCGTAGTTTCGGCAATCTCGCGGTCGAGCCACGCGCCTATCAGCTTGTCCCGCTGCTCATGGCCCTTAAGCAGGAAACCGTGCGACTACTGATAGCAGATGATGTAGGTATCGGCAAAACCATCGAAGCAGCGTTGATCGCACGCGAGCTTATCGACCGAGGAGAGATTCAGCGCTTTACCGTACTCTCCCCGCCACATCTTTGTGAACAGTGGCAGGAGGAGCTCAGTTCGAAGTTCAACGTCACCGCGGAGGTCGTCCGTACTGGCACGGCCTCCCGCTTAGAGCGTGGCCTCCCTGCTGGCCAGTCGATTTTTAACGCTTACCCGTTCACCGTTGTATCGCTGGACTACATCAAATCCGATCGCCGGCGTGACGAGTTCGCGCGTGCTTGTCCAGAGTTCGTGATCGTCGAAGAGGCCCACACTTGCGTCCAAGGCGGCACGTCGCAGCGCCATCAGCGGTACCAATTGCTGAAAACCCTGGCCGAAAACACCGATCGTCACTTGGTCATGCTCACCGCTACACCGCACAGCGGCAACGAGGAAGCGTTCTATAACTTGCTCTCGTTGCTCAGGCCCCAATTCAAGTCGCTGCAGGAATTGACCGGCACGTCACGCACAGAATTGCGCCGGGAACTCGGTAACCACTTCGTTCAGCGCAGACGTCCCGACATAGCAGAGTGGCATGACAGCACGGTTTTTCCCGACCGCCAGACCCGTGAGGTCACATATTCCCTCACCGGTGAATGGGGGAAGCTGTTCCAGGATGTTTTGACTTACGCGCGCACGATGGTGCGGGAGGCCTCCGACAAGAGCCTTGTCCAGCAGCGCATGAACTGGTGGGCCGCGCTCGCGCTGTTGCGCTGCATAAGCTCAAGTCCCGCAGCGGCGAGCGTTGCGCTACGCACCCGGATCAAGGCTGTCGAGGGAGCGACAGAGCGACAGCAAATTGAAGAGCTGGATGCGGCAGGAATGGAAACCGTCCTCGACGGTGAAAGCGACGACCTCTTGTCGCAAGACGAGGCGGTACCAGCTGGACAGCCAGAAAGCGCCGCAGAGGAGTCGGCTGCTTTGCGGACACTCATTGATCGCGCCGAAAAGCTCAAGGGCCCTAAGCACGATCCCAAGTTGGCAGGGCTGATCCGCCAACTTGAAGAGCTTGTCGCGGATGGCTTCAGTCCTGTGGTCTTCTGCCGCTACATCGCCACTGCGCACTACCTTGCAGAACAACTCAGGCTACAGCTCGATGGCAAGAACGTCCTCGTGAAGGTGGTAACAGGTGAACTCACGCCCGAGGAACGCAAGGAGGAGGTCCACAACCTGGACACCTCGCAACCACGCATCTTGGTAGCGACAGACTGCCTCTCGGAAGGAATCAACCTTCAATCCTATCTCGATGCAGTGGTCCACTACGATCTGTCATGGAATCCCACTCGGCATGAGCAACGCGAAGGCCGCGTGGACCGTTTCGGTCAACCGAAGACCGTAGTCCGCAGCATTATGTACTACGGTGACAACAATCCCATCGACGGCGCAGTACTGCGGGTCATCCTGCAAAAAGCCGAGCGCATCCGCAAAGAACTCGGTGTCGCGGTGCCACTCCCGGCCGACTCGAACAAGGTGATGCAAGCGGTACTCGAAGCCGTGTTGCTCCGCGGTGAGGTTCGCTCAACGCCCACACCGCAGCTCGACCTGGAATTCGGGAAGGCCGAACAGATGGTAGAAGCCGCATGGCAAAGCGCCAAAGAAAAGGCCAAGGAATCTCGCACGATCTTTGCGCAGCGCAGCCTTCACCCGGAACAGGTACTTCCCGAATGGGACAGGACCGTGAATGTGTTGGGTGGCGAGAAGGATGTCGAGCGTTTCGTGACGCACGCGGCGCGCCAGCTTGAAGCGCCATTGGAGGTCGTGCGCGCGCCCTCCTCTGCCGAGCGCGAGATGGGCGCTTCCGTCTATAAGCTACCGCTGTCCTATTTGCCATCCGCTGTGCGCGAGCGGCTGGAGGGGATGGGTATAAAAACGTCGGGGAAGCCCTTCCTACTTGCATTCGAGCAGCCCACACCAGCAGGCGTGGAGTTCATCCATCGCACGCATCCACTGGTTTCTACTCTGGCAGAGCACATCACCGAACTCGCTTTGTCTGGGCGAGCCCCGGAAGTTGCGGCTCGCTGTGGCGCCATTTTCACGGAAGGCGTCAAGACAAAAGCAACGGTGTATCTGTTGCGATTGCGCAGTCAGATCACAGCACACAGGCATCAGACCGTAAGGAACCTTCTTGCCGAGGAATGCCTTACGGTCACCGTGGCGGGCGGCGCTGCTCCGCAGCTGATTTCTGGTAAAGACGCGCTTGGCCTTATGGCTGCACCGCCCGCGCGCAACATGGCTCCTGAACAGCGCAGTCGCTTGGTCCAGAGCGCGCTCGACGCGCTGCCGAGCCTTGAACCGGCCTTCAATGAACTCGCACGCGCCCGTGCCAAGGAACTCCTCGCCGACCACCGCCGCGTGCGCGAAGCCTCGGAGGCGCGCGGTTGGCGTTACGAGGTTGAACCCTCGCTTCCGATGGACGTGATCGGCGTGTACGTGCTGATGCCCGCCACTGCAATGTGAAACAGACCACGAGGCGGACCGAATGAAGAACAAGAGTTCCTTCGTTGCCCTGCGAGTGGAAGGTGGTCTGTTCCCAGCGGAGTTTCTAAACAAGGTTGCCGCCTTCGAAGCGAAGCACCAGAAAGCCGAGGACTACCTCCTGGCCCGCGGCCTCAACCTACGCGACGAAATCGGCCGTGCCTGGCGCATCGCGGAGGCAGAGTGGCGCGCCTACCGCGACAATTGCAGTCGACAGGACGTCAACCACGCTGAATTGGCACAAGACTGGCAGACACGGCTCCTCAAAGCGGTACTCGGCTTCGAGGACGTGGAGAAAGCGGCACCGCAGATCCTCGCGGAAAGACGTTTCCCACTCACCCATCAAGGCGGAGTTGCTCATATCCCGCTGGTGCTCGTATCGGCGCAGTTCAAGCTGGACAAGGTCTCGGTCGAGTTCGGCGACGAGGGCAAGCGTCGTTCACCGCACGGTCTCATGCAGGAATACCTGAACGCGGCGGGTGAGGCGCTCTGGGGCATCGTCGGAAATGGGGCATCTCTGCGCCTGTTGCGCGACAACCCGAGCCTGACGCGGCCGGCTTTCGTTGAAGCCGATCTTGAACGCATGTTCGAGGAGCGACTGTTTTCGGACTTCGCCGTCTTCTGGCTCATCTTTCATGCCAGTCGCTTCCCGCGCACCGCGAATCAGCCCAAAGAGTGCGTGCTGGAGGCATGGCGCGAGGATGCCCATGCCACTGGCGAACGCGCACTCGATAATCTGCGTGGGGGAGTCACCACGGCATTGCGTCATCTGGGCACGGGGTTCGTCGCCCACCCTGAGAACCGCGACTTACGTGCAGCCTTGCAGGACGGCGTGCTGAGCCTCGACGTTTACTTCCAGCAGCTCCTGCGGCTGGTCTACCGTCTGATCTTTCTGTTCACGGCCGAAGAGCGCGAGCTGTTACATCCCGACGATACACCCGATGAAGCCAAAGCGCTTTACGAGGCAGGCTATAGCGCGGCGCTCTTGCGCGATCGCGCCTTAAAGCGCCGCCACTACGACCAGTACGTCGATCTCTGGGAAGGCATGCAGGTGACGTTCCGGGCCCTGGCAACGGGCTGCGCACCTCTCGGGCTGCCGGCGCTGGGCGGTTTGTTCAATCTCGACCAATGTCCACAGCTCGACAGCGCCGTTATTGGTAACGAACATCTGCTCCGCGCGATTCACGCGCTCTCGTTCTTCCGCACAGGCGAGACGCTCTCGCGCATCAACTACCGTGACATGGACACCGAAGAGCTGGGTAGTGTCTATGAGAGCCTTCTTGAGCTGCACCCACGCCTTGACGTCGAGGTGCAGCCTTGGAAGTTCGGCTTCGTTGGTGAGGGCGACGAAAGTAGCGGAGCAGGCGGAACCGAACGCAAGCGTTCCGGGAGCTATTACACACCTGACAGCCTTGTTCAGGAACTGATCAAGAGTGCCTTGGAGCCGGTGATCCGGCAAACGCTGGAGAAAAACCCCGAGAACCCCAGGCAGGCGCTCCTGCGGCTCAAGGTCTGCGATCCCGCCTGCGGCAGCGGTCATTTCCTGCTCGCCGCGGCTCGGCGACTCGCGTTCGAAATCGCCCGCCTCGAGGCGGTTGCGGACATCCCGGACGAAAACATTCGCCGCCACGCCTTGCGCGAAGTGGTAAGTCATTGCATCTACGGCGTGGACAAGAACCCTCTCGCTGTGGAGCTTGCCAGAACGGCTCTCTGGCTCGAAACCATCGAACCTGGCCGACCGCTCGGTTTTCTCGATCACCATATCCGCTGCGGCGATGCCTTGGTGGGTATCCTCGATCCGAAAATCCTCGCGGCCGGTATCCCGTCCGATGCCTACGCGCCGCTAACCGGCGATGACAAGGAGACGGCCAAGGAACTCAAGAAGCAGAACACAGCGGCACGTAAAGCCCTGGAGCAGGATGGTGCGCGCAGTGCCGCCATGTCGGAACTTGGCTTCACCGAGGTCGAGGGAGCATGTGTGAACCTCGATGCCATGCCGGAAGACAATCTCCAACAGGTCGCGGCCAAGAGCGCCGCTTGGGCACAGTGCGAAAGGCTCACCGAGCGAAGCCGGGCCAAGCACATGGCCGATCTGTTCGTGGCTGCATTTTTTGCAATCAAGACACCCGAGCGCGCTGCCACCTGCCCGACCACCGAAGACCTGCATCGCTTGCTACGTGGTGTAGAGCCTCGGGCAGGCGTCTTGCAAACAGCGCGCGAAGTAGCGCAAGCAACTCAGGCCTTCCACTGGCGGCTGGCGTTCCCTGAAGTCTTCGAGCAGGGTGGCTTTGACGTGTTACTAGGCAACCCGCCGTGGGAGAGGATCAAACTGCAAGAAGAAGAGTTCTTCGCCGCCCGCAGCCCAAGGATCGCCAGCGCGAGGAACAAGGCTGAACGCAAGCGTCTGATTCGGCAACTTGCTGAATCAGGGAATCCGGCAGAGCACGCCCTGCATGACGATTTTATCGCTGCCCACCACGCCGCCGAAGCGGCCAGCTTGTTTGCTCACGATTCTGGCCGGTATCCGCTCACGGGGGTGGGCGATGTCAACACTTATGCGCTGTTTGCTGAGGCTTTCTTTCAACTTGTCGCGCCCAGCGGCCGGGCGGGTTTCATCGTGCCCACCGGCATTGCCACCGACGACAGCACCAAGGCGTTTTTTGCCCACATCACCCAGCACGCGCGGCTGGTCAGCCTCTACGACCTCGAAAACCGCGAAGCCGTGTTTCCGGCAGTCGATCGCAGGTACAAATTCTGCCTGCTCACCCTGGGGCAGGCCGCCCAAGCCGAGTTCGTTTTTTTCGCCACCCGCGTCGAGCAACTGGCCGACCCGCGCCGCCGCTTCCGCTTAAACCCCGATGAATTCCGCCTGCTCAACCCCAACACCCTCACCTGTCCGGTATTCCGCAGCGAACGCGACGCCGAACTCACCAAAACGCTCTACCGCGCCGCGCCCGTGCTGATCGACGACCACCGGCCCGACGGCAACCCCTGGGGCATTTCTTTCCAGCGAATGGTTGACATGTCCAACGACAGCCACCTGTTCGCCGACGCCCCCGGCGAAGGCCGCGTGCCGTTGTATGAAGCGAAAATGATCCACCAGTTCGACCACCGCTGGGCCACCTACGACAAATCGGATTCCCGTGACGTGACGGAGGCGGAAAAACGCGATCCGGCCTTCAGCCCCCGGCCACGCTACTGGGTGGACGAGCGCGAAGTACTCGCCCGTATTGCCGACGTACCACGAAAGCTCGCGGCCGCCTGGCTCAAGGCCGACCGGCAGGCAGTGATCGAGGAACTTGCCCTCTGGCTCGCCGGCCATCTCATGAACACCGCAGGCATCGGCCGCGTGCAGGCGGAACTGGGCCGCATCAACAAGCTGCTCGCCGCCGCCGCGCGCGACAGCAAGATGTGGAAGCGCGCCGCCGAACTCGCCGCATCCAGCCCGATGACGGCCGAGATGCCCGATGAACTCGCCCACGCCAAAACGGACGATGCGCTCATCACTCTCGTGGATGAGTGGATGGAACGCCTAAGCCCCCGCTGGCTGATGGGGTGGCGGGACATCACCAATGCCACCAACGAGCGCACCGTGATTGCGGCGGTGGTGCCGAGGGTGGGGGTGGGGAACAAGATTCCGTTGTTCATGCTCCCGTCTGGTATTTCGGCTCAGCATGCCGCTGCGTTGCTGGCAAACCTGTCCAGTCTTGTGCTGGATTTCGTCGCGCGTCAGAAGATCGGCGGCACAACACTGAATTACTTCTACATGAAGCAATTCCCGATCCTGCCGCCGGAGCGCTACACGCCGGCCGATCTCGACTTCATCGTCCCGCGGGTGCTGGAGCTCACCTACACCGCCTGGGACTTGCAGCCTTGGGCGCAGGACCTCGGCTTCAACGGCCCGCCCTTCGCCTTCGACCCCGCGCGCCGCGCGCAACTCCGCGCCGAACTCGACGCCTGGTACGCCAAGCTCTACGGCCTCACCCGCGACGAGTTGCGGTACATCCTCGACCCGGCAGACGTCGAAGGCCCTGACTACCCCTCCGAAACCTTCCGTGTCCTGAAAGAAAACGAAATTCGTAAGTACGGCGACTATCGCACGCAGAAGCTGGTACTCCATTACTACGACCGGCTCATGCAAGCCGAGGCAGGTGGCAATCCTTATGAACCCGAGTACACGCCGCTGCCAGGATCAGTCTCGGTACCGTCTACCATAGTCGCATAGCAAGAAAAGGGAGGCCGTAGG
>JANDJK010000061.1 GCA_024330925.1 Nitrospira sp. | reverse complement strand
GCACCAACAGGTACACACCCCTTGCCCCTTCAAAAGCCTTGGCCATGGCCTTGACGTCCTGGTAGGTCGCCACCGCCACATCCGCTCTCTTGGCCTTCCAGGCAACGCCCTTGTCGGCCGACCGCACCACCACTCGAACCGGCCGACCGTGCCTCAACAATGTCTCCGCGACGGTCGAACCGGTATGACCCGTTGCTCCAACAACGACGAACATCGTGCGACCTCCTTTCTGCGCCGGCGATTCGGCCGGCTTCGCGCCGACCGTGCCTCTGAACGGGACTATGCTACACCGCATCCGCCCAGCAGACCAAACGCCTACAACCAGTCTAGTAGTACTAGCGAGAACTCTGTGAAGAGAAGGCGACCCAACGGTGATCTCGGAGTTTCGTAACTCAAGCAGAAACCGATGCGAGAAGTTGACGTGAGCACTGCAATTGCAACGGGAGCACTCAAAGCACTTTCTACTGCCACCCTCCGACTTCGTGACCCTTTTCCCTGAGACAATGGGTCATGGCGTCGGCATACGGAGGGTCCGGCACCAGGGGCTTAGAGGCGCCGCCGGCTAGACCGACAGCCAATCCCAACCCGGCGCCGGACGCCGCGCCGATCGCCATCCCGGCAAGACCGCCGATCACACCGGCCGACGCTCCCATGGCGCCGCCGAGCGTTACACCAAGCACGGCACCGGTCGCGGCATTGGCGCCTTGATACACACCAGGACGAAGTCCTTTCTGCTCGACTTGCCTTCGGCAGGCGGCTACATCTTCCTGCGCCTGTTGTTTCCCGTAAAACAGGAGTCGCTTGGTCGGACGCAACACCGGTTCGGGCGCGGCACAGGCTGCGAGCCATGACATCACAAAAACCATGACCACGAAAGCGGGAGGTTTTTTCTTCACCCATTCAGCTTACCCGACAAAGGGACATCCGCCGAACACATTCCGTTTTCCATCCCGCCTCTGTTTCCCGTATTTGACGACCGGCCGTCTCTCCTTCCGTTGCTTGGCTCCTGAGCCGTCGGTGTTCCGCAGCCGATACGAGACCGGCTGGTTTTCCTTCATTGCCATCCGGTCACTTCATATCCCTTCTCTTGGAGACATCGGTTGACGAAGTTTTTGTAAGCAGGCGCCGGCTCGGACGAGCGCGACCCCAGCGAAAACAGCCCGCTCAGAAATCCCCAGGTCGCGCCGCTTGCCGCCCCGATCATCGACCCTCTGCCCACCGAGCCAGAGATAGCTCCTCCAACAGCGCCACTGGCGGCTCCCATGGCGGCGCCCATGGCCGTCCGTTTGGCCACTTCCCCGCCTTGTCCATTTCCCTCCTCTGCCCCGGCAGCTTCCGCCTCCTTTCGACAAGCCTCAATATCCCGCTCGGCCGCCTCTCTGCCAACCGATTGAAGATGAGGATTGGGGTACAGCACCGGTTTTGCCGTCGAGCAGGCCGTAAGAAGAACGACGCCCGTTGCCATGCAGAGCCCCCTGCTCATGCTTGTCATAGTGGAATCAGTCCTTTCCTTGCGGCGAAGCCAACCGAGCCAGCACCCACTCAGCCGATACCCCAGCGAGAGCTACTCGCTTCTGCCTGCTCGTTGCCCCGCCCTGAATAGAAATGCGACTCTGCGGAATGTCGCACCGTTCGGCCAAAAATCTGATCAGTTCCGCGTTGGCTAAGCCATCCACCGGAGGAGCGGCCACACGAATTTTGATGGCGTCACCGTGCAAGCCGACACACTCCGTCCGGCTTGCTCTCGGTTGAATCGACACTCGCAGCACAACGCCTCCTGCTCCCTCTACAACAAGAGCGCAACGGCCATCCATGTGTCCCGCATTGTACCGCACACGTTGTACCGCACACAGAGGTGCGCGACGGTGCCAGCGACGCTCCGTCACACAATCGCTTTCGCCAATTCCAAGATGCTGCGCTGCATGTCGGGATCGTCGGTGATCGGGCGCGCAATGGCAGCGTCACACGCCACTTCCATCGGAACACCCTGCTTCATCAGGAGACCAGCATAGATCAACAGCCTGGTGCTGACTCCTTCTTCCAATCCGTGGTGCTTGAGATTACGGACCTTCCCTCCAAGTTTCACAAGACGCGCAGCCAGTTCCCGCTCGATCCCCGCTTCTCGTTCGACCACCACCGTTTCTATTTCCGGCGGCGGATAATCGAACTCGATTGCCATGAACCGTTGTTTTGTACTCTGCTTAAGGTCTTTAAGGGCGCTCTGGTATCCAGGATTATACGAAATGACCAGCATGAACTCATCGGCCGCTTCGATGACCTGACCTCTTTTCTCGATCGGCAACACCCGCCGATCGTCGCTCAACGGGTGAATGATAACGGTGGTATCCTTGCGAGCTTCCACCACTTCGTCCAGATAAACAATCGCGCCATGTTTGACGCCAATCGTCAACGGTCCGTCCATCCAGACAGTTTCCTGCCCTTGGAGGAGATACCGTCCAACCAGATCGGAGGCCGTGAGATCTTCGTGGCAAGCGACCGTGATCAACGGACGTCCTAATTTGTATGCCATATGTTGGACAAAGCGGGTTTTTCCGCAGCCAGTGGGGCCTTTGAGCATGACAGCCATTTTATTGAGGGCAGCGATTGTGAAGAGGGTCGTCTCTCCTCGCACCTCGGCATAAAACGGTTCCTGCTCAATCCGGTATCGCCCGATATCAATTTCTCGTGCAGAGGACATAGACTGTCTGCGTCAGCGAGAGAACTATTTGCCATTCTGGCAGTCCTGCGACCCAAACGGGCCACATGCCACGATAAACGGGAGGACGAAGGAAGATCAAGCCGAAAGCTGGCATATCTCTTCAGGCCGCCCGCGCTTGATCCAGCATTTCGCGCACCTTTTGGGCAAGCACAGCGGGGGTAAAAGGTTTCTGGAGAAAATTGGCCTCCAGATTGACTTCGCCCTTCTTAAATAGCGGGTGATCAGGATAGCCGGACATGTACAGCACCTTGGCTTCCGGCCGCAGTTCCATCAGTTTATCGGCTACCTCTGGACCACTCATTTGTGGCATGACGACGTCGGTGATCAGCAGATGAATGGGCCCTGTGTGTTTGGTGCCGATCAGCAACGCCTCGATGCCGTGCCGAGCCACCAACACATGGTAGCCGTTCATACGTAAAGTCTCTTGCACGAGACCGCGAACTCCCGGGTCGTCTTCCACAAGCAAAATCGTTTCATGCCCCCGTTCTCCACCGGCCCCCTGCTGAACCGATTCACTTTCCTGGACTCGTTCGACCGCTCGTGGGAAGACAATCGTACACGTGGTCCCCTGCCCCAGTTGGCTTTCAATCCCAATGACTCCACTGCTTTGTCGCACGATGCCATACACGGTCGAGAGGCCGAGTCCCGTTCCCTTCCCACTCTCTTTGGTTGTAAAAAACGGCTCAAACAGATGGGCCTGGACTTCTTCACTCATGCCATGCCCCGAATCCTTGATCACCAGCATGACATAGGCCCCCTCCCCCAACACCACTTTGCCGAGGTGGGTTTCTTTTGCAACCGTGAGGTTACGCGTCTCGATCGTCAGACGCCCGCCGTTCGGCATGGCATCCCGTGCGTTGACGCTCAGATTCATAATGACCTGCTCGATCTGCCCCGGATCAGCCTTGATGGGCCATAGGTTCGGCTCAAGATTCGTCCAGACCTCGATGAGGTCTTCACCCACCAGACGGCGTAACATATCATCCATGTTTTGCACAATCTCGTTGAGATCCACAACCTTGGCGGACACGACCTGACGTCGGCTGAACGCCAATAATTGTTTCGTCAAGCCGGCAGCCCGATCCGCCGCCTTTTTCACTTCTTCCACTTCGCGGCGCATCGCTTCTCCAGGCAATAGCCGACTCAGCATCAATTCGCTGTATCCTCGAATGACGGTAAGCAGGTTGTTGAAATCGTGCGCAACGCCGCCGGCCAACCGACCGATTGCTTCCATCTTCTGTGACTGCCGCAACTGCATCTCGGTGTAGCGCAGCGTCTCTTCAGCCCTTTTTCGTTCACAGAACTGCCCGATCTTGAGGCCAATGTCCGCCATCATCTTGAGCAGATCTTCGTCCAACTCCTGAACCTGCCCGCTGAAGAACTCGATCACCCCTTCAACTTCCCCTCCCACACGAATCGGAAACCCAAACGCCCCATGGAGTCCCGCTTGATCCGCTACATCTGACCGACCAATGGTAGGGTTGTCTGCGATATCCCTCACCCAGAGAGGGAAGCCCTGCTCCCACACCCGACCAGGAATGCCCTCTCCCCGCCGAAAAACCAATCCCTCTGATGCCCTGGTAAACGACTCAGCATCAGCCGACGCCTTCCATGCACAGAGGGGTCGGAGCACGCCGGCCTGTCCATCCACTTTCCAATAAATTCCAAGATCCCACTCGAGACTTTCCCCCACTGCTTCCATGACCTTGGCAATGGCTTCTTCCAAAGAGATCGCAACGCTGAGCACACGGGTCACCGCATATTGGGCGGCAAGACGCCGTTCAGCCTTACGCCGCTCTGTAATATCCCGAATGAAGGCGCTAAAGATGTAGGACTCGCCAACACGAGCCGGCGACACCGACACTTCGACCGGAAAATCGCGGCCGCTCTTGTGCCGGGCCATGATCTCGATGCGGCGATTCAAGATCGGCCCGACGCCGGTTTGGAGATAGTGGCGCAGCCCCTGTCGGTGTGCCTCACGAGCGGCAGGCGGAATGACCGTGTCGGCGAGTGGACGCCCCACGGCTTCCTCCCTTGTCCAGCCAAAGATAGCGGTCGCCTGGGCATTCCACTCGGTGACAATACCTGCAGCATCAATAATGATCACCGCATCCAACGCCGTTTCGATGATCGCCTGATTCCGCTCCTGACTTTGTAACAGCGCCGTTTCAGCGGTTCTTGCCCAGGCACTTTCCTGCTGGGCCTGGCGATATTCAGTATGCAGGCGAATCGCCGCCCAGATCAGCAACACGAGAAATGGAACCCAAATGGTTGCCGCCACTCCCCGCCACACAGCGTCGAGGAGAAGAGTCCCCATAGCGGCGACGACCACGGTCGTCATAATCATGGGACAGGTCATCCGCTTCTTTCTTCGCCTCTCTCTTGGTGAGGGAGACGTCGAGTGGGTCGTCATGCCTCACCCTCCGTCACAATCCAATTCTCAATGACGGCGAGGGGATGATAGTGCTGCTTAGCGGCACGCAAGCCCGGCAAGCCGGCGTCGTCCATGGCATTGATGAACGTTGCCCCTTGGGCAACAGCGGCGCGACAGGTCTCGCGGAACAGCCATTGGCTTAGGCCAGGAAGTGCCCGATCTGCAACCTCTATGAGGACACACCAGGTTTGCGGTGTCAGCCAGTAACCGAAGGTATAGCCCACAACCTCGCTCCCTTGAAGCGCCACTGTCCCCGACAGACCGATCCGCTCATGCTCGGCAAACACGAGCCGATGAGCCATCATCGCGTCATCAAGAAACAGTGCAGCCGCTTCATCAAGAAATCCGGCTCGTTTTTGTTCTATCCACCGAGCCAGCAGGGCCAGACAGCCGAGCTGGTCGTCACTCCGGTAGGGTCGTGCGATCACCCGATATTCCCGCTCGACACGGTTACAGAGGGCCCGTTGGGATTTGTACCGGTCTCCCGCCAGCCTGGCGAGATGCTCAGCGTGGTACAAGTAATCCCCTTCTTTCTGCCGCCAGCACAGGTTCTGTCCTCGCAACGCCGACTTTTGCGAGGCCATCAAGTTTTCGATTCGACTAGCTGCTGACGAGCCATTCCACTGGCGCATCAGCGCAAATGCCTTTTCCACCGTTGCTGTCAATGGTCTCGGTCCCAACGGAGGCAGCGGCATAAACCAGCCATCAGGCGATTGGGCAAAAAGAAAGAACGTTCCGTCCGATTCCATCCATCGATACGGCAACAGAGTCGTCCAGACATCATGATAGGGAAAGGCATAGGCGGCCAATGCATCAGGACTGAGGCAGCCGGACGACTCCAGCGCCCGCGCAAACCGCAACACATCCGCCGGAGTAAGAGGATGCAACGAAGAAAGGGCGGGCGGCGTCTGCGTGAGACGAGTCGTCAATGTCGGAAGAGACCGCTCAATCACCACGTCTTCCTGAAAAGGACCGACCAACCGGGGATTGGCCGCGATGATCTCAATCTGCGGTTGCTCCTCCAACCAGCCAGCAACCTGCGCTATATACGCCGCAATGGCCGCAGGCACTGATTCGCCCATGTAAGGACACTTGGCATCCCATCCCAACACCACCTCCTCATGCGCTTCATCCCACATCAACGCCAAAGGGTAGAGCCGACAATCCAACGGCCGCGCCTCATAGATGGTGCATTGACCGGACAAGCTGTCAAATGCCGGGCAAATGTATCCTTCGCCCTTCGGATGTTTGATCAGGGTAATCTGTGCTCCGAAACGATCCGGGAAATACTCGGCGGACAGGCCGGCAGCCTCCGCATGAATAATTTCTTGACTAGTAAAGTAGGGGCGAAGAAAACTGTCGGCCTCGGGGAAGCGACAACAGACATCACAGCGGCTGCACGCCGAACCGGGCACAAATTGTGGCAGTGTCTTCGACGACACCGTTACCGGCGGGAATTCTCTCGCCTTGCCCATTATAATTTTTATCATATCGCCCATAACGTCGAGGGAGCAAGCAACGAGCAGCTTTCAGCATCAACACGGTTATCCCTTCTCTATCCGCACAGTGGGTCCACATCTTCTCTGATCCTTGATACCCCCCACCCCCACACCTCCTTCTTTCAGATCATTTCATTAGACCAGAAGGCCTCTTGTCGAACCTTGATGCCCATGTTAGCATGCGACCCGATTTATGCCTCCCATACTCTGATCCGAAACAGCCAGGTAAAAGGAACCGCTCGTTGGCTTGGACTGAATCGCCCTGTTCTCCTCATCACACTGAGAAAGCCCTGACCCGTTGCCTGGTCGTTCGCGAGCACCTACGCGCGGCCCGATTGTACGGCCTCGCCAGGGAGGGCGATTCGAGCATCGACTTCCCTGCACCCTCCTGGCGGATTAGTTCTCGCCCATTCCTGTTGTCTCCCGCCCAATTCGAATTCTTTAAGACTCTGGGGCCGCTGTTGCTTTCGTTTTATCGCGCGTTGAACCGTCTGTATTTTGAGAGTGTCAAGGGAACCCAGCCAGCATGGGTCACCCGTTATCTGGACCAGGGTAAGCCGGAGCAGTTGATCACTTATAGTCGCATGAAACGGTTTCGGGAGTCGCTTCCGGCAGTTCTCCGACCAGACATCATTCCGACGACGGACGGCATGATCGTCACAGAGCTCGATTCGGTACCAGGTGGAATTGGCCTGACCGCTGCGTTAAGTCAGGCTTATGGGGATCTTGAGGTTGGACAGAGTGAACCAGCCGAGAATCGCCCGTATGAATTGGTCGGAGGCAAGAAGGGGATGGTGCTCGGCTTTGCTGCCATGACACAGGCCATTCAAGGCCCGAGCGACACTGTGGTTATCGTTGTTTCTGAGGAATCGAAGGACTATCGGCCTGAAATGGCCTGGCTGGCTCACCAACTGCGAGAACAGGGGCTGCCTGTCTGGTGCGTCGAGCCACGCGACCTTCGATTTACAGAAGGGGAACTTCGTGTCTCTATCGACAACGGCGAACGGCGCATCGGTCTCATCTACCGTTTTTACGAGCTCTTCGATTTACCCAACATCCCCAAGGCCGAACTGATTCAATATGCGGTCAAGAAAGAGTGGGTAGCCATCACCCCTCCCTATAAACCAGCACTGGAAGAAAAATTGGCCTTCGCGTTGCTCCACCATCCCATGTTAAGATCGTATTGGGAAAAGCACATGGGGCGGGGGGGCTTTGTTGAACTGAAGACCATCGTGCCGAAAACGTGGATCCTGGACCCAGCGCCAATTCCTCCGACCGCGATCATTCCCGATTTAGAGGTGGGGGGTCATGCCGTCTCCAACTGGGCTGAGCTGGAGACAGCCAGCCAGAAAGAGCGCCACTTTGTCATCAAACCGTCAGGTTTCTCCGCATTGGCATGGGGAAGCCGAGGCATCGCGGTGGGGCATGACCTTTCTCAGAAAGACTGGGCAGATACCCTACGCCGTGCCCTCGCCTCTTTTCCCTCCACGCCCCATGTTCTCCAGGAGTTTCACAAGGGACGGTTGTTTGAAGTGGACTACTTGGACGAACGAACCGGATCGATGGCCCGGATGACCGGACGAGCTCGACTATCACCGTATTACTTTGTAGTTGGTGACGATGTGAAACTAGCCGGGATTCTCGCCACTATCTGTCCAGCTGACAAGAAGGTGATTCACGGCATGCAGGACGCGGTCATGGTCCCCTGTGCGATCCCTACCCAAGCTGCTTCAAGCGAAGGTCATGGCTCGTCACCTGAGTTCCCGATAGCCGGGCAGGCTGCTTCTCGAAATGGAGGGAGCTAACCGACACCATGCCTCTGACCTTGTATCACGTAGACTGGTGCCCCGACTGTCTCGTCGTCCGCCGCAAACTGGATGAGTTGGGGCTCAACTATCACGCCGTGGTCGTACCGGACGCCAGGCGTCTGCGCACACAGGTCTACCACGTCTCAGGCCAATACTATGTCCCTGTCCTTCAAGACGGTGACGTGGTCCTGACGGAAACCGCTGATATCTTAGCGTACCTCGAGCAACACTACGGAGCAGCCAGATCGGATGGCGAAGCCAAACGATTCCCCTCCCAGGCTAGGACCATACCAGAAGGTCCGGATGGGGATGACGAGTATCCCTCGTGTCGAATCCATTGACTCCCAATAAGTCCAAACTAAAGGCCGACTATGGAAGATTGGAAAACCATCCTGGCAAAGAGCATCATTAAACCCAAAGATCTCGCAGACCGATTTGGCCTCGATGCCGAGGAGCTTGAAGCTGTTGTCAGTCCCTATCCCATGCGGATTACGCCGACCGTGTTGAACATGATCAAGGCCAAGGACGACCCGATCTGGAAGCAGGTCGTCCCCGACCCGGCCGAGTTGGCAGACCTCGACGCGGAAGCGGATCCGCTGGAAGAAGACCTCATGAGTCCGGTACCCCACTTGGTCCACCGGTATCCGGACCGGGTGTTGCTCATGGTCACGAATCAATGTCCCATCTACTGCCGGTTCTGCACGAGAAAACGGCTGGTCGGAAAGCCTGGCTTCCTCAAGAAAGGAGAACTGGAACAGGCTGTCGCCTACCTGCGTGAGCACACGGAAGTGCGGGACGTGATCCTGTCGGGCGGCGATCCCCTCTTGCTACCCGACCATCTGCTCGAACGGATCATAAAGGCTCTCCGTTCAATTCCCCATCTCGAATTGATCCGCATCGGCACTCGAGTCCCGGGCACTCTGCCACAACGGATCACGCCCAAACTGTGTGAGATGCTCAAGAAATACCACCCCATCTACATGAACCTTCACTTCAACCATCCCGATGAGCTGACGCCCGAAGTCAAAGCCGCCTGCGGCATGTTGGCCGACGCAGGAATCCCGCTGGGTGCGCAAACCGTCCTCCTCAAGGGCGTCAATGACAACCCAGAGGTCATGAAACGGCTGGTTCATCAATTGTTGCTTGCACGGGTCAAACCCTACTATCTCTACCAAGCGGATCTCACGAAGGGCACCAATCATTTTCGGACAACCGTTGAAACAGGCTTAACCATTATCAAGTCGCTCCAAGGCCACACCAGTGGCATGGCGGTCCCTCATTTTGTCATTGATGCCCCCGGCGGAGGAGGCAAAATTCCTCTGCTGCCGAGCGATTACCTAGTCCACCTTGACGAAGACGGTGTTCTCTTGCGCAATTACGAAAATAAGACCTACCATTACCCCCAGCCAAAACCCGGCGGTGGCCGGGAGCTGCCCATGGTCGGCACCCGATCGTCGTGGCGGGGCGCAGATGGTTACTTCACACCGTGCGGCGACGGCTTCTCCGACGCAGACAACTTTGCAGCCTGGGATACAGGCTGTAGTGGAGAGAGAAACGATCCGTGAGCATAGCCGTGCCTCCTGCTGGCATTCTTCCCTCTCAGGACATCCGCCGGTTGATCACCACCGGTGCCGTTACTGCCTCTCCGGCCATTGAGGATCGCCAAATCCAACCAGCTAGCCTCGACTTACGGTTGGGCCACAAGGCCTATCGGCTCATTAGCAGTTTTCTACCTGAACTGTCGTCCATCTCGTCACGACTGGACGTGTTCGATTTTTATCAGTCCGATTTGGTGATGTATGAAATGGAGCTCACCCATGGTGCCATTTTGGAAAAGGGACACGTCTATCTCGTGCCGCTGCTAGAGCAGCTCAAGTTACCTATGGCCGTCCGTGCCCGTACCAATCCTAAAAGCACAACCGGTCGTTTGGATATCTTCACCCGTGTGGTGACTGATCTAACCTCGGGATTCGACGAGATCCGAGCCGGCTATCACGGCCCCCTATTCCTGGAAGTAGTGCCCCGCTCCTTCGCAATCAAGGTGGCGACCGGTCAATCGTTGAATCAGATTCGCTTCATCCGCGGCAACACAACGGTTTCCGACCAAGCGCTACGCTCGCTGCATCGACGGACTCCACTCCTCCATCACAACGATGCATCCCGATCCGTGATAGACGCCCACGACGTTCGAACCGACCACGGCCTGTTTCTGCGCATCGACCTTGCTGGTGACAACCGATCTGACACCCGGATCATCGGCTACCGGGCGAAGAAAAACAGCCATGTGATTGACCTTTCCAAAATTGGTTACTACACAGCCACTGATTTCTGGGAGCCGCTTTACCGGCATCGGCAGGGCAGTTTACTCTTAGAACCGGAGGAGTTTTACATCCTGGCATCCAAAGAACGGATTCGCGTACCAGCCGGGTACGCAGCGGAGATGGTCGCCTATGAAGCGGCCTGCGGCGAACTGCGTACCCATTATGCGGGATTCTTTGATCCGGGATTCGGCTACGGTGAACAGGGAGAACTCAAGGGGACCCAGGTGGTCCTGGAAGTCCGGCCCCACGACGTGCCCTTCCTCATTCATGACGGGCAAACCTTTTTCAAGGTGGTCTATCACCGTATGACCGCTAAGCCTGATCGTGTGTATGGAGTTGGGGTGGGGTCTTCTTATCAACAACAGACGCTCACGTTGAGCAAACAATTTAAGACCGAGCTATGATCCCATCCCAGCCCCAACCAGCACCTGAACACGAGAAGCAACCAGCCCCTCCTCCCCCATCGAACGAACGGGAACAGGAAAGCAGCGACCGCCACTGGAGAGTGCTCGGTAAAATGGTCGGTACGGCCTTCATGTTCTTGGGGTTTCTCCAAGTCTTTCTTTCGATCAGCGGTGGATTTGAGCTGAGCGGAGTGGTGGCGATGCTCTTGTATTTTTGCGGGTTAGCCATGTGGGCCAACGCGTCCATTGAACATCCCACGCTTCGCTGGGTCGTAACTATTGGAGCCATTGGAGTAGCCGTGGGCTTCCTCCACTACGGCGAAATCTTATTTTGGCACAAGCAGTTGGTCTTTTGGGGCACCTCGATCATGGTGCTCTACTTCATGTTTCACGAGCCATCAAAGCCGACCTGATCACTGATCGACGATGGCGAAACCGATCGCTGTTCTGCTAGGTGATGATCCTTTTCGACACCTACACAACTGGGGGCCGGCCTCAGCCCAGCCGTTAACTCCCACCACGCTGAAACAACGAGGACAATCACCACAACATCACATCATGACGATCTCTGTTGTGATCCCCACCCTCAACGAAGAGGCCATACTCACCAAGACCCTCACCCATACCTTAGCATTGGGGTTCGATGAGATCGTGATGGTGGATGGAGGCAGCGTGGACAACACCGTTACTCTCGGCAAAACCCTGTTCACCAACAGTTCCGGAACACGACTCATCACAGCCCCCCGCGGACGAGCTCGTCAAATGAACGAGGGGGCTAAGATCTGTCGAGGTGAGGGATTGTTGTTTTTACATGCTGACACGCTTCTGCCGGTAAACGCCAAACAACTGATCAGCAACGCTCTGGCAGACCTCTCTATAGCTGGCGGCCGTTTCGATGTCCAATTCGATAGTTCATCGCCTTGGGCCGGTGTCATCAGCACCTTGATGAATCTCCGCTCGCGATGGACCGGCATCGCCACTGGCGATCAAGCCATCTTTGTGCGCCGCCGGGTGTTTGAGCAGCTTGGAGGCTTCTCAGACATTCCACTGATGGAAGACATCGAGTTCAGCCGACGGCTCAAACGAGCCGGTCGGCTCGCCGTGCTACGACAGCCTGTCATCACCTCGTTCCGCCGATGGGAACGACAGGGCCCGCTCCGAACCATTGGGTTGATGTGGACCCTCCGACTGTTGTATTGGCTCGGCGTGAGTCCCCAGTGGCTCAGTCAATTTTATGCCGCGATCCGATGAACTCATCAGCTCAACAGGTCACCACATCTTCTCGCACTGCCGCCTTGGTCGTTTTCGCCAAGGCGCCGATCCCCGGACAGGTCAAAACCCGGCTGTGCCCTCCCCTGACACCGGATGAAGCGGCCACAATTCATGGAAGCTTCGTGCTTGATACAGTGGAACGCGCGAAGGCTGCCATCGATCGATTTACCCTGCCAGTCGACCGGTTCCTGGCCTGTGCCCCCTCTTCAGCTCATCCTTTTTTCAAGGTCCTGGAAGCCCGACACGGGATGCGGCTGATCGATCAAACGGGAGACGATCTGGGTGAACGGATGGCAGAGGTGTTCGACCGATTGTTCGCGCGAAACTACCGCTCGGTGTTCCTCGTCGGCACCGATGTCCCGTCGCTGCCGCTCGAAGAATATCGACGGGCCTTCGACCTGTTGGAATCACACGATCTTGTGTTGGGCCCAGCTCTGGACGGAGGGTATTATCTACTGGGACTGAAACATCCTGTGCCCAAGCTGTTTGTCGACATCCCTTGGTCCACCGGCCTCGTGCTGAAGGCAACGGAGGACAGGGCTCGTTCGTTGGGATTAACCGTGGCCTGGACGGCTTCCTGGCGAGACGTTGATACGATCGACGATCTCACGGC
>JANDJK010000060.1 GCA_024330925.1 Nitrospira sp. | reverse complement strand
CAGATTGGCCTCCGCGTAAAAATGGGCGGTTCTTCTGTTTTGCACCGCAACGGTCAGCCCGGACAAGCCTTCCCGCATGGCCGCCAGGGTATCGACTTGTCCGGTCTGGTCGCGAAACGCCGAAAGGATTTTTTCCTCGACATCGGGACGTCGGACGATCACGCCGATCCCGCCCTCGTGAAAATAGGGAATGGAGGTCCACAACCAGCCGGGGTGTGAACCGGGGACGTTCCCGCTGAACGAGGAAACGAAGAGATCGAATGTCCCTCGTTGAGTTCGATCAGAAGATCACGGAAGCGAGTCAGGTGCAATGTCGGCACGATGGGCTGCCGTCCCCCGCAGTGATCGCTCAAGGCTTGCGAGACTTCTCGGATCAGTTCGACGTCGAGGCCGGTGACCCGAATCCCTTCGTCGGTATAGACCGCCGGAAACACGAAGGGACGAAAGGGTTCGACGGAGATGCCCACGCGCAGGCGTCCGCGCGAACAGATGGTCGACAGCTCGTCGCCGACTATCGGATGTACCAACTCGATCGCATCGAAGACCGATCCGCACCCCGGCAAGAGACCGACGAGTGTCATGAGAAGGAGGAGCCGGCATCGGATTCCGAGGGGGCGGCGGCCATCGTCGGCGTCGCGATGGCTATGAATGAATCGAGTGCCGTCGGATAAAGATAAATCGTTGGCGGTCATACCGGTCAGAATCTGACGCCGATCGTGAAGAGCCATTGTTCCGTCAAATTGGAATTGCTTTGGAAGTCGATTTCAAACCGCGAATATTGGAGCCCCATATCCACCGAAAACCCTTTCGCCACCGGAAAGCGGACGCCGATTTGGCCTCCATAGAGATAGCCGGGAGACCACTCGCCTCTGCCAGGCAGCGTTCCTCCGATCAGCGCTCCGACGTAAGGAACCGCTCGATCCTCAAGCGGGCCGAAGAGGATATGCCGAATCAGTCGATGAATCGGCTTGTCCTTAGGAAAGTCCAGCATGTCGATGAAATTATTCCATCGTGGATTGACATACAATGAATGCTGGTCTGTGGTGAAGGTTTTGGTGTGCTGACTGTAGAACTGATAGACCGTTCTGACTTCAATCAGACCATATCGGAGGGCGGTAATGCCGGCTTGAGCGGCGATGACTCTGGCGCGGGGAGCGAAGGTGCGTTGATTGAATGAAATGTCGAAATTAAACGGACGAAGCGGAAGCAATTCCCATGTTGAATCGAGCGCCATGGCAAGGGAAGGAAACGGCATCGAGAGCAGGACCGTGCCGAGCAGACAGACGGCCAGCCGCAGCGGGAAACGATGACTGCATGGCAGCAATCTACCCACTCTTGTCATGCGGACGCTCCAGCTCCGATCATATCGCGCACGATATTCTATGAAGGCTCCCGCCAACAAGGAGCCGGACAAACAAACCGGTGGTCCGATACGGATGCGCCGCCACCGGCCTCTTCAACGCAAGAGCCGCTTGATCGATCATTCGGCCGAGAAAGGCTCATCCTTCGCCGGGCCGCCTCGCTTCGCCTGAAAAAAACTCTGCAAGATCGCCTGGCACTCTTCTTCCAACAGGCCTCCCAAGACTTCCACCCGATGATTCAGCCGGCGTTCACTTGGGATGTCGAAGAGTGAGCCGCAAGCGCCGGCCTTGGGGTCCCAGGCTCCGAAGACAAGTCTGGCAATACGGGCTTGAATGATGGCCCCAGCGCACATCGGGCAAGGTTCAAGCGTCACGTAGAGCGTTGAATCAGTGAGTCGCCAACTGCGAAGACGTTCGGCGGCTTTTTGAATAGTCAACATTTCCGCGTGCGCCGTCGGATCTTGCCGAGATTCGCGGAGATTATGGGCAGAGGCCAGGACCTGTCCTTGGTGAACGAGCACTGCTGCAATGGGGACCTCGCCGGCCCTGAAGGCCGATTGGGCCAGCTCAAAGGCCTGGCGCATGAAGTGACGATCAATGTCGTTCCAACGCATGAGACCATCCACGGCCGTGCGCCGACTGCTTCCGCGCATGGTAACACAGGGGTTTTGATCGAAGACAGGGGTGTGAGGAAAGAGAAGAGAATGACTACAAATAGCTCCGGAGATATGGTGCTCCTGCTGGCTTCCGACCTCCTCCGACCGGTTCCAAGCTGACGGAAAAAGCCTTCGCGCCGGGAAAACCGGGGATGGACTGCACGAACAGATGGGAGGTTTCTCCTGGGCCGATGCGAAAGGCTCCGATGCTGACGGGTTGCTCGTTCAGGAGCCACAGTCGATACTCCGTTCCGGCCGGACACGCGGGAAGATTCCTCGTGTACAGCCAGGCTTTCCGGGTTCGGTGATCATAGAGAAAGATCCCTGAGGCGTCCTCTGCTGCTTCCGTCCCGGCCAGGACGGCGACTTTGATGGTTGGTATGCGCAAGAGCACCGCCAACTCGTCTTCTGGCATGTGAGCACGGCGTTTATCGTGTTGATCAAGTTGGGTCTTTAGGACATCCAATTCGGCTTCGCGCTGAATCAGTTGATCTTTGAGGTCGGCGATCTCGACCAAACGCAGGTGCAGTTCTTCTCGCATCTGATTCAGTAACCGTTCACGGTCATCATGTTCTCGCTCTAGTTCGACTAGGTGGGAGGCAGTTTCTTGAGTATTCCTGGAAGGGGATGCGTTTGGGTTCTCCGTCTTGTTTAGCTGCCGAGGTGGTTGCGCGAGGTACAGACTCGCAGCCATTGCTGTGATGATGACCAATCCTGCCCCCACTGTAACACCGACTGAAGGCGAAGTTGGTGGGAGGCGAAACACATGTTCTAACCATTTTCCTGGCTCACGATGCGGGAGGTTTTGCTGCGTCTCGCGAGTGATTTGGGGAGGAGGTTCGCTTATGATGGTGGCCCTCAGCAGGCGAGGTGGAGAGACCAGATCAAGGCTAAATGGCAGGGCGGTCGCAACAGCTTGAAACGCGCGGAGCGCAGTGTGGCACGAGGCACAACCGGACAGCAAATGGGCATCGAGAGCCTGTCGTTCTCCTCGCTCTAACGCTCCGAGGACGTAGAGGGGGATGGCGTCTTCCAGTTCCTGATGAGTCATGACTGGCGACGGGATTCCTCGTGTTGCTGCAGGGCCTCGCGCAGTGTGGTCATAGCAAGTGTGAGACAGGTTCTGACAGCAGCGGAAGAGCAACCAACTTTGACGGCAATTTCTGAGAGAGAAAGCCCTCCATAATAGGCCCATTCAATAGCTTCTCGCTGGACAGGAGAGAGGGCTGCCAGGGCGGTCACGATAGTGTTCCTGAGTGCTTGATCCGCTGGAGCATTGAGAGAAGCTGGTGAGTGGTTGAGCGGCTGGTCGGGGGGCGAGCCGTGGGGTGAATTGTTTAAGTGTCGTGTGGGGCGAAGACCGCGCCCTCGCACGCGATCGAGGGCGCGGTTGCGGGTCACGGCAATCAACCACGCGATCGGGGTTCCACGACTTACGTCGTACCGAACCACTTTTTTCCAAACATCCAGATATACCTGCTGAAGAGTCTTGGCTGCTTCCTCTCGAGTCCCCACAATCCTCAAGGCCAGACTATAGAGAAGCGTGCCGGAAACGTCATACAGCGAGGCCAGTGCCTGCTGGTCTCCTTTCATGACTTCGAACAACAGGGCCGGTTTAATAGTGGAGACGGCTGGTTGCTGGTCAGGACACATGGAGCATGTGCAGCAGACCTTGGACTGAAGTGCTCCTCATCGAGCAGGTGCCGTTACTATATCACTGTTTGTGTCTGCTGCGAATGAAAGCGGCAATCTTTGCATGTGCTAGGTATGTTTGAGGAATGGCAGCAGCCGCTCAGCGGCGTCCACTGCTCCATTCATACATGGTGCAGGAATGGGGGGAGGAGGAAGGGCGGTGGCGGCTTCCAAAGCAGCCAGCCACTGGCCAGTAACAAAATCTTGTTGCGTGAGCTCAACTCCTCGTCCATGACGGTGGAGGAACTCCACCAACGGTTGCTCGTCAGCGAAGTTGTATCGGCGGATATAGATGAGCGGAATGCCCAGCGCCACGGCTTCGACGACGGTACCGTATCCAGGTTTTGTCATGATGAGATCTGCAGATGCCAGCAGCTCTTTGAAGGACAAGGGCAGCGAGTGAATCGGAACAAATTGGTGAGCATCCGGCGGAACTGGCACATCCACCAAAAACCGGTAACCGGACAGGGTGTGTAAGAATTCAAATGGAAGGTTGGTCAGGGGGATGCCGCCAAATCCAATCAGCACCGTCCGTTCTCCAGGTGCAAGCTGAAGGCATGCGGCAAGCTGTTCGCGGGCGGGTGAGGCCGGATCGGCGATTGGACCGATATCGAAGATCCGATGAAATGTGTTTACGACTGGTGCTGGCGTGATGCGTAGTGCAAGATCTGCATGGGCATAGGCTTGGCGGATTGCCTGGAGCAAGGCTTGGCGAGGAATATTGGGAGGAGCTGGAAAGGCTGAAAGCACGAGGTCCCACGTAAAGTTCATAAGAGCGACGGTGGGAATTCTGGCTGTCGCCCCGGCTTCAATGGCGAGGTAAGGCGCGTCGGCCAGAATAAGATCAGGGCGCGCATCTTGGATTGCGGTCACCTCTGTCTGCAGCCGCTCTTCCCAAGAAAGGTGAAATTGGTGGTAGGCTTGCCAGGTGGCGGGAATGTCGATCGACAAGGGGTTCGGCTGGACACAGCCGACATCCTGCTCTGCTCGTTGAATGTCAAAGGGGATCGTCAAGCGGTCTATAAAGAATGAAGGAGGAACCATCGTGCGTAGCACGATCCGCAAGCCGGGGACCCGCTGGCCCACTGCGTTGAGAACTGGCACGACCTGCGCCGCATGGCCAAATCCATGTGCCGAGATGGCAGCCCAGATCAGTGGCATAGAACAGGACAATAGAGCAAGGATGTCCGCCTTTCACTGCGCGGGCGAAGCCAACCCAGCCATCGATGAGCCATCTGTTGGTTGAGTCAGAACAATGATTGAATAACGCTTATCTGTTTGAGTGGTCTGACTCCAGTGGCGCAATGTTGTAGAGCAATTCAAGGTCGAACTCTTCGATCAACTCGTTGAATGCGCCTGCTCCGAGGTCAGAGCGAACTTCGGCCATCACGAGATCGATCGCGGGGGCGGCATGGTGACCAAATTGGCTGATCGCCCATTCAATCCGGCGTCGCGCTTCGGCAAGTGTTATGGCTGACTCCTTTACACAAGGCGTAAGGTTCCGCTTCCTGGCGGGGAAACAATCCCGCCCGTTTTGCACGAGTCTCGACCACTATACCATCGAGGTGTTTTAGTTTGCTAGTCTGGGAGCTTGGTCGTAGTAGGGATGGCTACGTGTGGGGCTGGGGCGGTGGGTAATGGGCGAATGCCCACCATGATCGTACGAGTTGCTGGGGCTGCCGATGAATTGCTAGCTAGGTACTGTGCACTGTCTTGTATCAATTGGTGCATGAGGCTTTGCAGGCAGGCTTCGGTAACCTGTCCTATGAGTTCGTCGAACAAGAGGGGTGTGGCCCCAAAGAGATGATAGTGTGCGATTCCAGAGGACTTGGCGTGGTAGCGGCGAATCTCACCATCCCACCGCTCGACTTCGAGGACGGCTTGAGCACTGTAGCCGTAATCCAAGGCGATAATCGGCGCGAGCAAAAACATTGAGGCCCCAACTAGAAATCCTTTCCAGGTAGAGGCTCCCGGTCGGGGATCGATGAGCTCGTCTATGGTCAACCGGGCGGTGACAATCTTCTCTCCCAACGATGATGAGTCGCTACCGAGCGGAACCACAGTGGAGAAGAGACGGGTTTCTTGAATACTGGTCAAGAGTCGTCGCTCCAAATTGGCGGAAGGGGACTGCGGCGCACCGTTTTGAATCACATGGAGTCCTTCGACGATGAGGGGGACCCGCTCGTCCTTGGTCACGAGACGGAGAGGGGACGTCCCATCGGATGGAGGCGGCGTCACATCAATCCAGTGACTGCAACCAAAAAGTCCCCCAGCCAACAGGTTCACCATGATCCAACCCATCCTCCCGTTGACATGACAAGCGATAGCCATACGGTGCCTCCTTAGAAATAAAATGAAAACCCGCAGAAGGGAAGGCTCGAGTTGAGCCCCAAATTCGGATAGGCCGTGCCGGCGTTGGAAATATGATGAAATCGGTAGCCGACGTTGAAGGCTGTCTGTGGCGTGAGAAACCATGACAGGCCGACGCCGCCGGTCACGATGAAGTTGAACTCGTTGGCTTCTTCGGGAATCCGTCCCCCGAGATCGGTCCAGAATGGTCCACCAGCAAACTCTAAGTAGGGGCGCAGTCGGTTGAGGACGATGATGCTGTATTTGATTTTGGGGGTAAAGCCAATGCCATGGGTCAAGATGGGCTCGCGGAATTGCAGATAGACCACTTCCGCACCAATGGCAACCTGTCCTTGCAACCAGCGGGGACCAAAGGGAGTGGTGATGGTCATCGTCCATGATGGCATCAGCGCCGGTCCTTGCTGCTTGGTGGTATGGTCGGTGGTGAGTCGATGAGGGAGTAGATAGCCGGCGGTGAGCCCCACTTCTTGGGTTCCGATTGTGATGCGGGGAGCATCGGGAGATCGGTCTTCGGCCTGCACTGGTTGAATAACCATAGAGGCTCCCACAATGATGATGAATGCTCGGAGGCAAAACGGCATGTGCGATCCGTGACAATCTCTTGTCGGTTAGTCCGAGTCAAAACTTGACCGAGCTGGATCGGCTGGGCGACGTTGTTACAGTAGCAGAGGATGTCATCTTGTCCAGTAATTCCGTCTTTCAAGAGGCATGGCCGAGAGAGTGTTGGATGACCAGAGGGACATGTGCATAGACGAGGCTGGAGAGGGAGAACGATCAGCCAGCTTGGTTCAGCTCAGTCAGGTGTGCGACGGCAGCTTCCAACTCGCCAAAGCGGTGTTACTGGTCAAGGAGGACCGCTCGTTCAAGTCAGCGGTGGACGAAAATCCTGTCGTGACGAGATTCATCAACGGTAGCCAGTTGGCCGAGCACCGCCACTTTCGCTGGTTTCTGGTCTAGGTAGATGAGATGTGCCAACACATTGTTGAGACAGTATGCGGCTTGGACGAGGTCTCCGGGATTAAAGCATCTTGCTGCGAAATGGCCAAGAGGTACCAATGGATAGGCGAGGGGGTGGGGGCTGCAACGTGTGTTGGAAGGCCAAGACTTCGATGGAACATTGTTCGGCACGATCCAGGTCTTCAAGCAATGCGCAGATATGGCTAGGTGCTCCAGCGAATCGGACAATTGGCTACCGTGACCGCGCTGTCGATCATCTGTTCCGCCACTTTCCAGGAGTGGCGGGCAGGGGCAGATTGCTACGATGGAAACAATCCGTGCCTGTTGCTGGTGATCATCACTCATGCTTCATGGCATGAATGGGAGATGGTGATTTGCGGTGTGTGGGAGGGCTGTTCGGTGTTGGTTCCCCTCACCCTGCTCACCTCACCGTGTTGGGTGGCTTTTCGTCAGCCGCCCTCCTTCAGCGGGTGGTGGTAGTCACTCAGCCGTTCGTTCTTTTCTTCCGATCCCCGTCTCATTTGAAAAGAGGGCACTGTTAGCTCCTCCGCCACCTGTGCCAAGTGTTGTAGATCCAGAAGACATGAAACGATCGGGCGTTTGGATAGTGCTCTGTGAGTGCCAGCCAACGTGCATAGATTGTCCGCGCCTCTACGCTGGGAGGGGAGGAAAACGACGGTTTCCACTCAACAGCCGTCTCTCAATCAAGGCTGAGATCTTGTTGGAATTCGCGAAAAATGTCCGAGGCAGCAAGGGCTGGATCGAAGCGCCTCCAATCGTCCATAAACCCATAAAATGGCTGGGATCCGTCTGTCAGTATGGTCGGAAGGGTATTGGATGATAGGGAAGTACAAGGTGTGCGACAATGAAAAAGGCTTGTTTGGGCGAATATCGGGGTTTACTTTGGTTGAGCGCACTGGCTAGACTGCCATTCCGATTCCGATGACCGACGATCGATCTTCAACTTCGGGACACACGGCCGAATCAGTCTCTGATGATCCTGTCGAGCGGGTGATTCGCTACCACGAACGCACCAAGCACCACTACCATCGTTATGCTCGATCGTTGGGGTTTTTAGATTGGGCCAACCAACCGGATCCCTTCAGGCGGTTTGCGGGCGCGGAGCTGATCCCGCTGCCCTTACTAGAGGCCGACGAAGAGCCGCAATCGCCGTCCTATGCGGCGATCTATGAGCCTGGTGCAGTTCCCTGTCGGCCTGTGACCAAACGGACGCTCTCGCGTTTCTTCGAGTTCGCCTTGGCCCTGTCGGCCTGGAAAAAGGCGGGGCAATCCGAATGGGCCCTCCGGAGCAACCCCTCCTCCGGCAATCTGCACCCGACGGAAGGCTATGTCGTGGTGCCGTGGATCGAGGGATTGGGACTTGAACCGGGGCTCTATCACTATGCCCCCAAAGAACATGCATTGGAGCGGCGCGCATCGTTTCCAACCGATCTGGTGACCGCGCTGCTTGCTCCCTTTCCCGCCGGCTCGTTCCTCTTCGGCCTGACGTCGGTGCACTGGCGGGAGGCCTGGAAATACGGAGAAAGAGCCTTCCGCTATTGCAATCACGATGTTGGTCATGCGATCGGCACGGCCCGCATCGCCGCTGCGACGCTGGGTTGGGGCATGATGCTGTTGGATGGCACGGATCAACAAACCGTCGCTTTGATGTTAGGGACCGATCGGGCTGACGACTTTGCTGAGGCGGAGTCGGAACATCCGGACTGTTTGAGCGTGATTTGGCCAAGCACGATTGCACAGGACGGTGATGTGCACCCAGGTGAACAGTCAAAGCGCCGGTCGGTTCCCTGCGCACTTGACGCCGCTATCGTTCGTAGCCTAGCCGGATCGCGATGGTATGGGAAAGCCAACCGGCTGAGCCGAGACCATGCTGTGCATTGGGATGTCATCGACGAAGCGGCGGCCGCGAGCTGGAAGGATGGGACGGAGTCGCGGTCGGTGAATCTTCCCGATTCGTTTGCGACCGAAACCTCGCGGGTGATAAACCGAACGGGCCCCTCGGCCGGGCAGATCATCCGGCAACGTCGAAGCGCCGTGGCCTACGACGGCAACACGTCGATTTCCGCGCCGGTCTTTTTTCGTATGTTGCAACGTGTCATGCCGCGAAGCGAGCGCTCGCAATTGGAGCGGCCGATGCCGTGGGATGCCTGGCCCTATGAACCAGCTATCCATCTCTTGCTGTTTGTCCATCGAATTGACGGCTTGACACCAGGGATCTATTTTCTGGTTCGTGACATAAGCAAACTGTCGCTCATTCGCGAATCTGTCAATCCTGAGCTGAATTGGGTGGTGGCGCCCGGTTGCCCGGAAGATCTTCCGCTGTTTTGGTTGCTTGAAGGAGATGCACGGCGGTTGGCGGCACAGGTCAGTTGTCATCAAGACATTGCCGGGGACAGTGCTTTTTCTTGCGGCATGGTGGCCGAATTTGAAGGGCCGTTGCGGCGATACGGTGCATGGATGTATCCGCGGCTCTTTTGGGAAGCGGGTTTACTGGGACAGGTGCTGTATTTGGAAGCGGAGGCGGCCGGTGTCCGGGGGACCGGTATCGGCTGTTTTTTCGACGATCCCGTCCATCACATCATCGCTGTGCAGGGGCTGAGTTTGCAGTCGCTCTATCATTTCACCGTCGGTGGGCCGGTTGAAGATCGACGGATCATGACGCTTCCCCCTTACGGACATCTCAAACGGGAGGAACGCAAGGCAGGTCATGTGTAAGATCAAGAAAAATCCGCGCAACCTAAGCCGTTGGCCCTTACAACATCATGGAGGACTGTGCCAATTCGACGCGCCGGACAATGGGACGGTGGGCAGATTCAGTGCGGCGAATTATGCCACGGCCAAACGGTTCGCGAAAGAAAAGCGATTTCATTGCCGGGACCTGTTGAGTGAGAGTGGATTCAGCACGGGACGGTTGCGCATGCCGGGCGTGTGGCGGATGTTCGGCAGACGTTCGAGCTGTTCAACTGGATTGGCGAACAGTTGAGAACAGGCGAGAGAGGCTTACTCCCCCGATCATGGTGCCGCGAGTTCTTCCTTCACCACTTGGAGAAGCATATTGAGGTCGAACGGCTTTTCGATCGTACGACGTGCACCGAACAGTTTGGCCACGTCCAGAAAGTTGCGGTCTCCTTGGGCTCCCGTCATCGCGATCACCTTGACATCCAGATATTCACGAGTGAGCTGAAGAGTCGCCTCCAATCCATCTGTATCAGGCATGAGGAGATCCATGATCACGAGGTCCACAGGCTGGTTCTGATAAACGTTCAGTCCCTCGCGGCCGTTTGCAGCCTCGAGGACCGTGTAGCCCTCCTTTTCGAGAATTTCTTTCAGCAGTTTCCGAATCGACTGCTCATCGTCAATGACGAGGATGGTGGCCATCTGGAGTCCTCCGCGAACGGAAAGTATCTTACCCGTCGGCTTCCCCCCTGTCTAGCAAAGAAGTGCTTTGGCACGACTGCTCCTCTTATGTTGCTGGTTATCAGAACTGTCTGTCGTGCTAGCGTCATGGGGCTTAAAGAGGATGAAAGGGAACTGTGTGCGGTTCGGCAGAGGTGAGAACGAACAGTGGTTGACCCGTTGGGGAATCTCTGGTACAGAGGTGCGGCTTCATTATGCCAATGAAGCCAATGGGAACTTGTGCGTCAGAACTTTTGCGTTTCTAGGTATTGGTTCATGCATAGGCTCAACGAAGGAACAGCGGGACAAGGGTGGACGCGCCGCGCCTTTTTGCGTGCAGCGGTGGTGGGAACGGTGTTATTGGCGAGGCGTTGGGTGTATCCGTCGGAAGTGTTTGGGCGCGAGGTGGCGATTCGGCATTTGCCCGAAGGGCGGTTGACCTTTGTGAATCTCTGGACCAACGAACGACTCGACGTGACCTATCGAGATGAGGATGGCCACTATGATCCGCAAGCCCTTGACGCGGTCAATCATATTTTGCGGTGCCACTATACGGGAGAGGTTGCCGCGATTGATGTGCGGGTGATCGAGCACGTCAACTTGGTTCAGAAATCGCTGGGAGGCCGACGCGAGATCCACGTCGTTTCTGGCTATCGGTCGCCGGAGCACAACGCCATGTTGGTTCGGTCTGGTCGTAGGGTGGCCAAACACAGCCTTCATATGCAGGGACAGGCGATCGACATTCGAATTCCGGGTGTTCATCCGAACGTGATTCGTCACACCGCGATGAAATTGCAATACGGCGGCGTTGGTTACTATCCCCGATCGAAATTCGTGCACTTAGATTCCGGCCCCTTCCGCTACTGGTAAATTCCCCTCCAGTGCATCTTCTCAGCCTGTGGTTTTGCCAGGGTGACATCCGTGATGAATCCGCCCGAGGACATAACGGTCAGCAACAGTCACGATGTCTACCTGCCAGCGCCTACTCTTGTCTCAAAAACAGTCCGGCGAGGGGGGGAAGGGTCAGGAGGACCGAATGAGAACAGTGATGTGCCGGGATGGGAGTTGACAACACCCCCCCTCCGTTTCCCATGTTGCTCCCGCCGTACCAGTTGGCGTCGGTGTTGAGCAATTCCCGGTACCATCCTGCCGACGGTACGCCGATTCGGTACTCGTGGCGAGGGATCGGTGTGAAGTTGTACACGCAGACAACCGATCGTCCTGTGGTCGGCGACTTCCGGAGGAAGGCGATTACTGAATGGTCTGTGTCGTGAAAGTCAATCCATTGAAAGCCGCTCCAATCAAAATCCGCTTCGTGGAGAGCAGGCTCTTCTCGATACAGGCGATTCAAATCGCGGACAAGGCGCTGAAGCCCTCGGTGTGGCTCGAACTCGCAGAGGTGCCAGTCCAAGCTGCGATCGTGATTCCACTCTCGCCATTGGCCGAATTCTCCGCCCATGAACAGCATCTTTTTCCCTGGGTGGCCGTACATGAAGCTGTGAAGTAGCCGAAGATTCGCGAACCGTTGCCAACAGTCGCCGGGCATCTTGTCGAGCAGGGATCGTTTGCCGTGGACGACCTCGTCGTGCGAGAGTGCCAGGATGAAGTTTTCTGAAAAAGCATACAACAGGCCGAAGGTCAGTTGATCTTGGTGAAAGCGGCGATAGACAGGATCGCGGCCGAAATAGTCCAATACGTCGTGCATCCACCCCATGTTCCATTTAAATGTAAATCCTAGCCCCCCTGTATAAACTGGACGAGAAACGCCCGGCCATGAAGTGGATTCTTCGGCGATCATCATGGCGCCTGGATAGTTCCGATGTACGAGGGTGTTGAGATCCTTGAGGAATGAGACAGCGCCTAGGTTCTCGTGCCTGCCGAATTCATTGGGAATCCACTCGCCGGGCTTGCGCCCGTAATCCAGGTACAGCATGGACGCCACGGCGTCCACCCGCAGGCCGTCGATGTGGTAGAGGTCAAACCAAAATAAGGCGTTGTTGATGAGGAACAAGCGGACCTCTGGCCGGTCGTAGTTGAAGATGCGGCTGTGCCAATCCGGGTGATAGCCGCGGCGGGGATCGGCATGATCGTATAAATGCGTGCCGTCGAAAGTAGCCAGGCCGTGGGGGTCGTCGGGGAAATGGGCAACGGACCAGTCGATGATCACTCCGAGACCAGCCTGGTGGGCGGCGTCCACAAATGCCATGAACTCTTCGGGTTGGCCGTACCGGCTGGTCGCGGCAAAATAGCCGGTCGATTGATAGCCCCATGAGCCGTCGAACGGATGTTCCGTTATCGGCAACAGTTCGAGATGGGTGTAGCCCAGGTCTTTTGCATAAGGAATCAGTTTCTGCGCAAGTTCCTGATAAGTCAGCCATCGGTCGCCTTCTTCGGGTACGCGCATCCAGGAGCCCAAGTGCACTTCGTAAATGGCAAGGGGAGCGGTCAGCGGATTCCACTGCGCACGAGCGGTCATCCAGTCGTGATCGTGCCAGACGTAGCGGGAAAGGTCCCGGACGATGGAGGCGGTGCGAGGGCGTAATTCGCTGGCATAGGCGTAGGGGTCGGCCTTGACGAGAAGGGCGCCTGTGTGTCGGTTGAGGATTTCATATTTATAGAGCATGCCCTCCGGTAGATCGGGGATAAAGAGTTCCCAAAGTCCGGTCGGGCCCCGGTTGACCATGGGGTGACAGCGGCTGTCCCATCGGTTGAAATCGCCGATCACGCTCACACGCGAGGCGTTCGGAGCCCAGACGACGAAGTGCACGCCTATGATGTCATTGACGTATCGGAGGTGAGCCCCCATCCGTTCATAGGCCTT
>JANDJK010000059.1 GCA_024330925.1 Nitrospira sp. | reverse complement strand
TCTGGCTGGAACGTGCCCGACGCGCAGGGAACGGCAGGGGTAGGAAGTGACGGGGAGACCGTTCAACGAGCGGAAGGCGGCTGAGCGGCTGTACGAGGGGACAGTCCATCACCCGCCGTGTCGGGGGCAGCAAGGCCGCCCCCTCGGGCAGCATCTGCTGTCAACGAACGAGCTGTTTGCTAGCGAGATTCATTAAAGAAAGAGGCGTGCAGACCCACCACCTGCGAGCCTGAGATTGTGGGCCTTAGTGCAGACTCCCGCGACTTTTCAACATCACTTCCATCAGGTTCTCTCCCTCATTTAGCAAGAATTCCCTATTAAAGGCCCTACTTTCGCCTTAACACAGAGAGAGGAGGAGCGGTATCGCTTGCAGGGAACCCTTTGAACTCACCCCTGGGGTTGATCAAGATCAAAAGCTGTGTGCAGTGCTCGCATGGCTAGCTCCAAATATTTTTCTTCAATCACACAGGAAATTTTGATCTCGGAGGTACTGATCATCATGATGTTGATTCCCTCGCGTGAAAGCACCTCAAACATTTTCGCTGCCACACCGGAATGCGATCGCATCCCCACTCCAACCAAGGAGACCTTGGCAATGGCCTCGGTAATGGACACAAACTTGGCCTCAATATCCTTAGCCACCTCTTGGATAATTGGTTCAGCCTTCTTGAGATCAACGCGGGGAATTGTAAAAGACACGTCTGTCAACGTGGCCTGACTCACATTTTGAATAATCATGTCAACATTGATGTTGGCGTGAGCAACAGCCCCGAAAATCCTCGCAGCGATACCAGGTTTGTCTGGCACGCCAACGATCGTGATTTTGGCCTGATTGCGGTCCCCCGTCACTCCTGCCACCGCGACCGCTTCCATCTCCGCGTCTTCTTTTGTCACAAGCGTTCCCTTTCCTTCTCGAAAGCTTGAATTGACTTCGATCGGCACATTGAACTTCGCCGCAAATTCGACCGATCTGGCTTGCAGCACTTTGGCACCCAAACTAGCCATTTCTAACATTTCTTCATAGCAAATCTTATCGATGCGCTTGGCCGCCGGCACAATGTTGGGATCGGCCGTGTACACGCCATCCACATCCGTAAAGATTGTGCACCGGTCAGCTTTCAGCGCCGCCGCCAACGCGACGGCGGAGAGATCAGACCCTCCCCGACCAAGTGTTGTAACGTCTGACTTCTCATTAATCCCCTGAAATCCCGCCACTACCGGAACGATTCCCTCTTTCAGCGCCTCGCGAATTCGCTCCGCCGACACACGTGCGATACGGGCCTTGGTGTGGGCACTATCGGTTAGAATACCAACCTGTCTCCCCGTATAAGAACGCGCATTGATACCCCGCCCTCTCAATTCCATAGCCAACAGCGCAATGGTAACCCGCTCACCAGTCGAAAGGAGCATGTCCAGCTCCCGTTCGTCCGGATTTGGCGTCACCTCGTGGGCTAGCTTAATCAAACGGTCCGTCTCTCCGCTCATAGCTGAGAGCACCACCACCACCTGATGTCCCTCTCCAAGAGTCCTGACGACACGATCAGCCACGCAATGAATGCGTTCGATCGAGCCAACAGAGGTACCGCCGTATTTTTGAACAATGAGCGCCATGGAGTTTATCCGTTTGCAAAGAGGCGGTTGACAAACTTGGTAGCATCCCGGGGAGCAAAACCAGTCGCCTGTGCATCGGCCTCCGTAAAGCGTCGACTGGAAGTCCCTCCTTTTTTCTGACCACCCTCTCCAAAGACATAAAGCGCAAACCCATCGGCCTTGCCATGGTCACACACGACAAAATACCGATACGGCCCCTGCCGTTCTAATCCCTCGATCAAGGGACCAACCAGTTCACGATCAAACGCTTCAATGTCAAGGACCTTGGCCTTTGGGTTCGTGCTGTGTAGTGCCTCATCCGTCAAACCGGCATGAACATACACAAAATCTTTCTTGGCACATTCCTCCAACGCGACTGCTGCCCGCGTCCGGAGGTCTCCCCCAGCCAATCGCTCCGTATCAACCGCCTCCAATCCCGAGGCAATGCCGATTCCGCGGTGGACATCGCTGGTAGCGACCACGGCTCCTTTGACATGATATTTTTCAGGAAGACTGGGCCACAGAACGGCCCGTCCTTCACCCCACAACCACACGCAGTTGGCCGGTTTCTTTCCTATAGCCAACCGCTCGTCATTGACGGGATGATAGCGAAGAATCTGATAAGCAGCATCCATCAATTTGCGGAGAATATCCGAGCCATCGCCTGTCGGCAGTGCCGGTCCGATTGATTTCCCCAAAACAGTGAGTGGATCGACGCAGCGTGCCCTCGGTTTACCATTCACCCACACCATTAGATGCCGGTGACCTGAGCCTGGATAAAATTGAATGGTCTCCGACCCCAATTGTTCATTGATGGCCTCAATTAACTCACGGGCTTCTTCCGTTTCGATCAAGCCTGCAGTCGCATCATCCAAAATGACGTGTGGACCGAGTTTCTTGACATCATCTCCTGGCTTTCCCCCTTCGGGCCGTAGGGTCACCATAGTACACCGATACACCACATCTTGCTCCGTCACTGACACACCCAAGCTGAGCGCTTCCAGGGGACCAGGACCCTGGTAATACTTCTTTGGATCATAACCGAGAATCGCCGTGCCACTTGCACCACTTCCATGAAGCACTCCCTCGGCATGAATGACTAGCTGTCCCAGTTCTCCCTGTTGCGCCAAACGGTCGAGATTCGGAGTCACGGAAGCCTGAAGCGGTGTGCGTCCTCCCAGTTCTGGAAGCGGCTGCCCGGCCATCCCCCCGCCGTGAAGGATCAGATATTTCATTGGAACTCCTCTACACTGATTGCTCTAGCAAACGGGCGACGTCCTCCCGTGTCGCCTTAACGGTTGTCGGTTGTTTGGAAATACTGATCGCAATATCGGCATCCTTCAACCCATGCCCTGTGAGCGTGCAGACCACGGTCTCCCCTTCCCGCAACGCTCCAGCCCGATACAATTTGGCGACCCCTGCCACCGATGCCGCAGAAGCCGGCTCACAAAATACTCCTTCCGTCCGAGCCACAGTAGTGTACGCAGAGAGGATCTCCTCATCCGTCACCATGTCAATGGCTCCCGAGGATTCTTTGATGGCTTGCAGTGCAGAGGACCAACTCGCGGGATTCCCGATTCGGATAGCCGTTGCTACCGTCTGTGGTTGTTCAACGACCCGCCCCAAAACGATCGGAGCAGCTCCCGCGGCCTGAAACCCCATCATCCGGGGCAACCTTGTGATTTGATGAGCCGCTCGATACTCACAATACCCCTTCCAGTAAGCCGTGATATTGCCGGCGTTGCCGACCGGCAAGACATGAAGCGTCGGCGCATCTCCCAATTGATCACAGACCTCAAACGCAGCGGTTTTTTGCCCCTCAATTCGGAACGGGTTCAACGAATTGACCAGCTCGATCTGGCACGACACCGAAAGTTCCTTTACAAGCGCTAGCGCCTGATCAAAGTTGCCTTCGATTTGGATAACTGTCGCATGATGCATCATGGCTTGGGACAGTTTGCCCAATGCGATTTTCCCGGCCGGGATTAAGACGTACACCGCCAAGCCAGCACGTGCTCCATATGCTGCCGCCGAAGCCGACGTATTGCCGGTCGATGCACACATCACAGCACGAACCCCCCGTTCCACCGCTTTGGAAATGGCCAGCGTCATACCTCGATCTTTAAAGGAGCCAGTCGGATTAACCCCCTCAAACTTGAGGTAGAGTTCGATGCCAGGAGCAATGGCCTGAGCCAGGCGAACCGCACGGATAAGCGGCGTGTTGCCTTCCAACAGTGTTACAACCGGTGTCTTCTCAGAGACCGGCAGAAACTTGCGATACTCCTCGATGATACCCCGCCATCGATTCATATCACGCGCCCCTTTACTCGTCTTTGCCTTCGACTCGAATGAGAGTCGCCGGGTCGGAAACAAAGGGCTTTCGATTAATTTCCGCGAGCGCATTCCGTACATCACGCTCACGAGCTTGATGGGTCTTGATCACGACTGGGACCGTTTGTCCCGCCCGACGCCCCTGCTGAAGAACAGAAGAAATACTGATGCCGAAGCGGCCCAGTTCGCCCGCAATCTGCGCCAACACGCCAGGTCGATCGACAACCATGAAACGCAAATAATAGAGCGAAGAGATTTCTTCCATTGGTTTCAGACGTAACGGCCGGCGTTGATCCTGTCGAAACGAAGCAGCCGGAACGCGCCTTTGGGCACCAGCCAGGATATCTCTCCCAATGGCAATAATGTCGGCAACAACAGCTTGGCCGGTGGGCATCGAACCAGCACCGCGACCGTACAAGACGATGTCGCCAACTGCTTCTCCCACTACCTGAATCGCGTTGTACACCCCGTCAACCTGCGCGATCGGAGACGTTGCTGGCAGCATCGTAGGATGCACCCTCGCTTCAATCGCGCCGTCCACCAATTTTGCAATGCCGAGCAATTTGATGACCAATCCAAACGCATTCGCGTAGGCGATATCCGTCGGAGTAATCCGGGTAATGCCCTCCGTGTAAATCTCTTTCACATTGACCGGCGTACCAAAAGCCAAATTGACCAGAATCGCAAGTTTGTGCGCGGAATCGATGCCTTCGACATCAAAAGTAGGATCTGCCTCTGCGTAACCGGCTTGCTGGGCTTCTTGCAAGACCGCGTTGAACTCATGACCCTCTTGAGTCATGCGGGATAAGATGTAATTGGACGTCCCGTTGATAATGCCGTAGAGGGAATAAATGGCGTCGCCCGCTAGCCCCTCCGTCAATGATCTGATGATCGGAATTCCACCCCCAACACTGGCTTCAAACCCTATGGCAACACCTTGGCGTGTTGCAGCCTCGTAAATTTCCTCGCCGTGCAATGCCAGCAGGGCCTTATTGGCGGTCACCACGTGTTTGCCAGCAGCGATGGCATCCAGCACAATTCGCTTGGCAACATCGCAGCCGCCGATCAGCTCAACTACCACATCGACAGCCGGATCATGTATGACAGCTCCAGCGTCCGTCGTTAAGAGGCCTGCGGGAAGCTTGATACCGCGATCTTTGCTGATATCAAGGTCGGCGATGCGAACCAACTCGACAGGAACGCCTACCCGCCGCTCAATCAGTGCAGCGTGATCAAGCAGAACCTTCGCCACCCCTGTGCCAACCGTGCCAAAGCCGATCAGCCCGACTCCAATGCGTGACTTCACTCTTGTGCCTCGTCAAGCTTGAGCGCCTTACGAATTCCTCGAATAGCCTGGCGAGTACGATGCTCATTTTCTACGAGGCCAAACCGGACGTACTCATCGCCTCCTTCGCCAAATCCAACCCCAGGAGACACCGCTACCTTGGCTTCCCTCAACAACAATTTCGAGAATTCGAGCGATCCCATATGGCGATAGGGCAAAGGGATCCGAGCCCAAACAAACATCGTGGCCAACGGCTTCGCCACTTTCCACCCAATGCGATTCAGGCCACCAACCAGAACATCGCGCCGTCGCTGGTAGCGCAGGACAGTCTCTCTGACACAATCCTGCGGACCATTCAACGCAATCACACTGGCGATTTGAATTGGCTGAAAAATACCGTAATCCAAATAGCTCTTGATTTTGGCCAGTGCTCCCACGATCTCACGATTTCCAACGCAGAACCCCACACGCCAACCAGGCATATTGTACGCTTTCGACAGGGTATAGAATTCGACGCCCACATCCTTAGCCCCAGGAATTTGCAGAAAACTGGGCGCTTTGTAACCGTCAAACACGAGATCAGCATAGGCGAGATCGTGGATGACAATGACGTGATGCTCTTTGGCAAATGCCACGATCTTTTTAAAAAATTCCAAATCGACGACAGTAGTAGTAGGGTTGTGGGGAAAATTAATAACCAATATCTTGGGGCGAGGAAAGGTTTGTCGATAGACACGCAAGAGTTCTTCAAAAAAATCTCGGTCCTCCCGTAATTCGATCCCTCTCACCTCCCCTCCAGCAATGACGAAACTATACATGTGAATCGGGTAGGTAGGAGTAGGTGTCAGCACAACATCGCCAGGGCCGATCAGCGCAAGGGCTAAGTGGGCGAGTCCCTCTTTAGATCCAATGGTAACAATGGCCTCCGTCTCCGGATCGAGATCCACATCATAGTTTCGCTTGTACCATCCACAGATGGCATGCCGGAGCTTGGTGATGCCCCGTGACGCGGAATACCGGTGGTTTTTTCCCTTTCGAGCCGCCTCAATGAGTTTCTCAACGATGTGCAGAGGAGTGGGTTGGTCAGGGTTCCCCATGCCGAAATCGATGACGTCTTCGCCTCGCTGTCGAGCCTCAAGTTTGAGGGATTGAACCTGGGCAAAGACATATGGTGGAAGTCGTTTAATCCGATAGAACCCTTCCTCTATTCCCATGATGCTCCTTGCCGCTCAGCCAGTGTGATTGCTAATGGAAAGACACATTCTATTGGATGTCTGTGGTTCAGTCAATTTACCTGTGATTCTAGGGGGTTCTGTTCCCTCTGGACCAGCATCTCACACGAGATCCAAATCAAGGCGCAGATACGTTGAACCACTTTCCTTGCTCATTTTGAAGAGCCCCTCCAGCTTCCCTCTCTGCAAGTTTTCCATCAGTTCACTCACCCATGATGAATCTAGGCGCTGGCCGAAGGGAACCAGCTCTTATGTTCTGCATCAGTTTCGAACCCGTTGGTACGGCATCGAAGCAGACACCGGCCCCTAGAGAGCCAGCCAGTTGACGACCAGAGCTGGCAGTAACCAGGTAACGACCTTGGCATCTCGTGGGAAGATGCTGCCCCACAAAGGCCCACCTTCTGACCTCCTGCCCGTGGAGAACCAGCCCAAGGGATCGGTCCCCCGGGAGGCCTTCGATGTGGCGCGTCCCCTGACCATGGAACCGTCACGGTGGTAGCGGCAGCGCTAGCCCCCTGCACCCTTTTGCGTCAACGCATGCCCTCGCTCCGAGAATCGTGGCCGCAATCCAGCAGCCACACCCCGGCTACTCCCCAGCCCCCACGCCGCAGAGGCTGGCGCCCCCTCCATGGCACACCCTAAGCCGGGTGTGCCCCGCCCCTCACCATGCCCTCAGCCAGTTCTCCCTCTCCCACGCCTCCCCCCTCAACCCCCATGCCAAAGTCGTGGACATATCCTGTATCCTGCTGCTTGACTCCGACCAAGATGGTCAGTAGAATCAGCTACTTCGTGGATATGCCTCGCTTGGATGAGCGGGAATAGCTCAGTGGTAGAGCATCGCCTTGCCAAGGCGAGGGTCGCGGGTTCAAATCCCGTTTCCCGCTCCAATTCCCTTCCGAAGAGTATTATTGGTTAGCGAATCGCGTTCGATTCCGTAACTCTCCCAGCCTCTGGTGAGCGAGATGGTGTTCCTCCAGTGTCAAGGGGACTTTCCCAAATCGCTCTTTACAATAGAGGCTCGTGATAGCCTCTACCACCGACGATGCCTCTGTCCACTGCTGCCGTATGATGTTTGAGAACTGTAGTGGCCCTATATGGGTTGGCTTCTGCAGTCCCTGTGTGGATAGATAGGAGAGCATTTCTTCATAGATCCACGTAATGGAGCCATCTCCGTACTTACCTTGAGCGTTCCGTCCCAAGAATGTTCTTTGCGATTGTTTGCGGAACAGCCAAATGCCCAGGAAGAGTCCTAACAGGGCAAGTCCGGTGAGCCCCATGGCGATCGCTCGATCACGTGTCGCGGTACCCAAAAGGTTCGCGGACTTTTCCAGCACCCCTGCGACTGTCCCGAGCAAGATTTGAAAAGACTTGCGCACCTTGTGACTGATGGCAGCGCCATTAACCTGGACACCTTCAACCATTGCTAGTTGATCGGCCGCGCTGTACTGCACGACGACGCGATTCCACCGAAGCTGAAGATGATCCATCAACTTCGTCCAGGCCAGCCACAGCCCCTCAGCCGGAGCAACATTCTCATCAGCGGGGGGTGTGGGATCCATAACGATCCAGCCAGAATGGGGCAAGTAGATTTCGACCCAGGCATGGGCATCCCGTTGCCTGACGACATAATAGTTGCCATATTCGTTCCACTCTGTTGCCAGAAACCCTGTTGCCAAACGCGATGGCACACCAAGGGTCCGTAACATGATAGCCATCGCGGTCGCATAGTGCTCACAGTACCCTGTCTTTCGCTCGAATAAGAATTCCTCCAACGGGTTGGTCTGCTCAGAACCAACTAGCTCAAGGCTATACCGATAGTGCCGCGCGAGATAATCCTGAACCGCTCTCGCCTGTTCAAACGGCGTGCGGGCATGCTGAGCAACCGTTCGAGCCAATGCAGCGACACGATCCGATTGGGGGGGAACCTGCGTAAAATACTGAAGCACCGCATCGTGATAGTGATAAGGGGAAGACGGAGGACGGAGATCGGCTGGCAGAACCACGGTGGGGCGAGAAACAGCAGTGTATTCGAGAGGTTTTGCTATGGGAACTGACAGATAGAACGAACCACCCCCGTCAACCTGGACCGCAGGCAGTTTTCCGCGAACCGTTTCTATGAACGGAACGCCAAAGAGCACCGGTGTGTCGAGGGGCTCCAAAAGGATCCGTTGCCGGTAGAAAGGTTCCGATGCCATTTGCTCTCCACCGTGCTGTTCCTGCAAGGCGAAGGTCCTTTGCGGCATTTGATGAATGGGCCATCTGCGCCCCAAACGATTAACCCACGATCGGCCATCATAGTGATCGAACGCCATGCCTCGCAAATAGAGCCCTTTTCTCTCACGGCTGGCCTGATCCAGGAGCTCGACTCTCATCACAATACGGGGGTCCAACTTCATAGGCCCAAGGGCCCCTAAGTCCACAGACTGTGAGAACCCCGCGGTGCGGATGACTGTCCCTTCGTCGATGCGAGGGTGCTTCGTGTCCAGGCGCGGCAGCATATAAAAGAAAAGAACGGTCAGGCCCAAAACGGCGAGAGCAAGGCCGCTCGCCACCTGGAGAAGACGAACCGTCACTTTTTCACCCCCGTGATCGAGTCCAGATGGATATCTCGTCTGTTGCCTTGGCCCCATAGCAACGGGTGAAAACGGCTGCGTGCCCAGCGGTCTTGTCATCCCATAGAGGAACAGAGTCCAAACCCCCAACACGAAATAGGCGATAACAAGAGGAACGTACCACAGATCAGCCCCCAGGGCCGCCGCCAACATCATGACCACCGTAATAGCGAGAAGATGCAAATAGTCTCCTCTATGTCGGAGATGAAACAGCTTCATGATCATGAGAACGAGTAAGAAGCGCAGTCCCGCGTACAGCAGCTCATCCGACGTCAGGCTATCCACCACAAATCCAAAGAACGCCGCGAGAACAAGCACATTCCAGGTGATAGTCGAACGCGCTGCCTGCGGCACTGAGGACCAGCCGGCCATCGCTCCAACTGCCCCTACAAAAGCGAGGAGCAGCGCCACCGTTGTGAAGAAGACTAACCAGGCGGGCAAACCGGTTCCCAGAACAAGCGCGATGAATGAGACCCCGGCCAAGAGAACAGAACTGATGCGGAACGCTTGCTCAAGAGACATAGGAATCGTTGTCTCATGTCTCTATATCAATAACGGCAACGAAGTCACGCATATCCGCAATTGGTGTCTGCCCCCATGCACGCACGATAATTATCGCCCCTCCAGGCTCGCTCTCTGGCAGCCAGAGAGGAGCTGCAGCAGGTGGCATCTTTTCCGTGTCTGGCGTTTGGCGTTCACAGAGGGCCAAGATCCGCAGCAGTTCCACCTGATGAGCATCGCCATGACCAAAAGGAGAACAAACCGCCCCCGCAACCAATCTGAGCCAATAACCTCGGCTCGTCAGATGACGAACCAGCGACGCGGCAAGCGCCACTGCATCCTCAAACAGGGCGTCGTGACTGTCCGGCGCAAGCAAGGAGAGATAAATCGTAGCCCGGCATTCCCCCTCTTTTTCTGTTTCTCGGACAATCAGTTGGGAGGTTCTGGCCGTAGTCAACCAGTGAATGGTCCGTGAATCATCACCTGGTTGATAAAGACGGAGATTGTACAGCTCGCTGCCATATCCCCTCCGGTGAATCCGCCGTTGAAGACCGGTCTCCAACACCTCTCGCATAAGCCACGGCGGTAGAGGCTTCACCGGAGGACTGACCGGCACAGCGGCAGGGGAGGGATAATAGATTGTCTTGTTGAAGAACCCAAACGGGAAGGCGGTTGAGATTTTCACCTCGCTCAGCTTTAGCAGCCCACGTCTTGATGGAGTCAGCGCATAATTTAGAATACGGCTTGCTCCTGGTGGGAGATGGAGGAGGACAAGCCCTCGACCACACTCATTTCTCTCGGCGGTCACATCGCTTACCTGTAGGGCATAACAGGGCCACCATCGTTTCTGGTTCTTGATCACAAGCGCCGCTGGTGACGGATTGTTGGCACACAGCAGGTCCGGCAGGTGACGGACAACCTCCAATCGGCGCAACGAGACTTCTGCTGCGAGTGCGGAGACCACCAGAACACTCACCATCATAGAGAGCAAGAGATAAAAGAGGTTGTTGCCGGTATGGACCGCTACCATCCCCACCGCTACGACTAACAGAAAAAAACAACCCCCTTCGGACGTGAGCCGTATCGACTGCCGAAGAGGCCGTTGTTTTGTTATGCGAAGGTGCATCACAACCGGCTGTCCGTCCCCGTTCTGGTTTTATCGCGCCAGAACTCTGCGGCAGGGAAGGTGGTGCCGTTGGCGGTTCTGCGTCAAACAGGAACGGGAACAGAATCAATAATGTCTTGGATAATACGTTCAGCTTGCCCAAAATTTTGCAAGCCGAAGCCCTGCGATCGGGCAACCATGACTCGGTGAGACAGAACAATCGGCGCCAGCTCCCTGATGTCGTCTGGCAGGCAATAGGTTCTGCCTCTCACGAGCGCCAGCGCCTTCGCCGCACGGGAGAGAGCCAGTCCCCCTCTTGGGCTCACTCCCAGTGACAACAGCTCCGTATGTCGCGTCGCTTGTACAAGGGAGAGAATGTAATCCGTGAGACTCTCGTCCATGAACACTTGATCTGCTTGCCCTTGCAGTTCGAGCACCTCTTGAGCCGTCACAACTGGCTGGAGTTCCTCGGCCGGACGGAGAGAGGGGGTGCGCGCCAAGATTTTCCTTTCCTCATCCGGTGCAGGATAGCCGATCCGGAGCCTCATCAAAAAGCGATCGAGCTGCGATTCCGGTAAAGGAAAGGTTCCGTGATATTCGGAGGGATTCTGTGTCGCAATGACCATAAATGGCTGACTCAAGGGATAGGTCTGGTTATCCACGGAAATTTGTGCTTCGCTCATAGCCTCTAACAAACTACTTTGCGTCTTGGGCGTGGTCCGATTGATTTCGTCTGCCAACACAATGTTAGCGAAGATGGGGCCGCGCACGAACTCAAACGCCTGCTTCTGCCGATTGAAGATGGAAACGCCCACAATGTCCGAAGGAAGAAGATCGCTGGTAAATTGGATGCGTTTGAACGAACAGTCTAGCGACCGAGCCAGGCTATGAGCTAACGTGGTTTTCCCCACACCGGGGACATCTTCAAGAAGCAGATGCCCTCTGGCTAGAAGGCAGACGAGGGTTAGTTCAATGGCATGAGGCTTACCCTTGATGACCCGAGCAATGTTGTCTTGAATCGATCGGATCGCCTCCGTTGAAGTCATTTTAATTAAAATGCGATATCAGAGATACGCCGTGATTCACTCATACTCAGGTCACTTGAAGTCTAGCAAAGGGTCGGAAGGTGGTCAATTTTTCTCCCTTCTCGCCGGTCACAATCTCCTTTTCGTGGAACCAAGCGAATCATTTCCGCTTCCGAGATGGAGGTGGGCAGAATAGCGGAAGAGCAGGAATTCGCCTGTCAGTTTGCTTTGTGACATCAATGTTCTCATGAGCTGCCCCCCTTTCTCGCCTGGAAGAACGGTGGGCAAGGTTCATGTCCTCCTTAACTCCTTCCTTTGCCAGAAGCAGCACGACGTTGCAGTTGCCCAGTACTCCTCCTGCGATTGGATCGCGCTACCCGGTGGTACCAGGATTCGCGTGACCTACGCTGCCAAGAACAGATCGACGGGAGCCCTCTCAACTCCCCAATGGTCAACACACGAAGACCCGATGACAGCGTAGAGCAACGACTCGAACAGAGGGCATGCCTAGGTGAAACGGTGAGCGATCCTGCCCGCCTCCTCGCTCACCACCCTCGACATCGTTATCGATCAAGAAGACGCTATCATGTCCGCGGGATAGATACGAAGTCGTTGTACCAGAGCGGAATGCTCCCGCAGCGTTTTCTATCGTCAAAGCCGTGATGGGGGAACTGGTGAGAGAGACAACGATGAACCAACATCTTTTTATCTGCTTCGGTCTCTCGTGCATTTCCTGGATCTCCTCGCAAAGGGCAAAGAAAGGGGGCGCCGCATGTGCCCACCAGCCGTATACGATGAGGTCTTCATCAAGATTGGCATCAGGTTAGAGAGACCTGCTGAAACAGTGCTCTTGTTCCCCCTTTGGCAGTATGGTAGGAGTGGGACATGACTGGGACACGGCTCATTCATCCCCCCCTCTACCAGTGGAGGTCCTGCTCTTCACAAAGGGTCGCTGTCCCCATAGCAGCCCTTGCCCTCCTGCTCGCCGTGGGTCTCGGCTGTGCGCAGCATGGAGACCTCAGCCGTCCTCCAGAGTCGGTTCAAAACGAGGCTGCCCACTGGCGACCATGGCAGGTGCTGGAAACTAAAACAGGACGGCTGCTTTCTACTGCCGAGTGGTTGAATGAGTTGACCCTCTACGAGGTCATCTATTTGGGTGAAGAGCACTACAATGCGTACCATATTGAAGCCGCCTTGCGAATAGTAGAGCACTTGCGGGCCAACGGCATTACGCCCATCATCGGCATGGAAATGTTCGGATGGGACGGCCAGGAAGCGTTGGACGATTATGTGTCGAACAAGAACCTCTCGAAAAGCGACTTCCTTGCGCAGGTCCGCTGGACTCAAAACTGGGGGGGAGCGTTTGAGGATTATGAGCCGCTGGTGGCCTTTGCCCGAACTCACGGTTTGTCCGTTCGAGCCATGAATCCCCCCAGGCCATTGATCCGTCAAATCGTCAAGGTCGGTCTGGCCGAAGCTCGGAAGGATCCGGAATGGCAACGGTGGGGACTTCATCAGGAAGAGATCGTCGATGATCCGGTCTACCGTTCACGAATCCTTGATCAGATTCAGCGCTGTCACGGAGGAGGAAGCACGGAGCACTTTCAATCCATGTACGAGGCGTCGATGGTTCGCGACGAGGGCATGGCCATGACGAT